>WJKV01000041.1 GCA_014728875.1 Candidatus Woesearchaeota archaeon
ATTTCATAGTCTATGACGGTAAAATAGACGGAAAACCCAGTAAAATCATCAACCTGAGTTCAAAGAAGTAGAAACCTTTATAAACAAATCCTAGTTTCTGCAGACTATCTTAATGGGGCTGTGGGGTAGCTTGGTCTATCCTTCGAGGTTTGGGACCTTGGGACCCCGGTTCGAATACCATCTTGGTCGGAAGTCCGGGCAGCCCCATTCACGATGAGACTGTTCATTGGAGAAATAAAATGGCAAAAAGCGCAGGAAAATTCGGAGTTCGCTATGGAAGAACTTTAAGAAAAAAATATCAACTTATAGAAAATCTTCAAAGGAAAGCACAGAAGTGTCCTTATTGTGAAAAAGTAAAGGTTAAAAGAGTGGCAAAAGGAATCTTTCAGTGCAAAAGCTGCAATGCCAAATTTACAGGAAAAGCTTATCACTTAGGTGAATAAAATGACAAAATACAAATGTTTCGAATGCGGAAAAGAAGTCAATGAAGATTATTTAAGGAAAAAAATAAGATGCCCTTATTGCGGGGGCAGGGTTTTGTTCAAACCGCGGGTGGTCACGACCCGCGTCAAGGCACGATGAGCTACAGATGCGTTATCCAGATAGAAGACGCAAAAAAAAAAGATGTGTTGAGATCCGAGTTCAAGGATCTTAAAACAGAACGTTTTCAGATCAAGACAGACAAAGAGGTCATAGTTACTGCAAAAGATGCAGTCGCTTTGCGCGCAGCATTGAATTCTGTCTGCAAGGCGCTATACATCTTTGACAAATCAAAGGAGATAAAATAAAATGGCAAATCCTGATACAGAAACCCAAAACAAGATCCAGCAATTGCAAATTCTAGAGCAGAGCGTTCAAAATCTTAATGTTCAAAAACAGCAGTTCCAGATGCAGCTGACAGAGATAGAAAGCGCACTGGAAGAGATCAAAGGCAAGGATTCTGCCTACAAGATTGTAGGAAATGTGATGATAAGCAAAAAAGTTAAAGACATTGAAGAGGACTTGAACAGCAGAAAGGAACTGATAACGGTTCGAATAAATTCCTTGGAGAATCAGGAAAAAAAGGTCAAGGAAAAGATAAGCGCAATGCAGAAAGATGTGATGCAGGCGCTTAAAAAATAAAAGGGCACAAAATTATGACGATGCTGCAAGAGGCGAAAATGAATGAACAATTACTGGAAGTAGTAGAAGTTTTGCAGGAGGTTCTGAATGACGATACAGTGCCTAAGAATGTTAAAGCGCGCATAGAAAACGCCATCTCTGAACTGCAGAGGAATGATGATCGCAATATCGCAATACACAAGGCCCTGAACGAACTGGATGAACTGGCAGACAATACAAACATAGAGCCTTATACAAGAAGCCAGATCTGGAATATAGTGAGCTTGTTAGAAAGCAATTCAATCTGATGCCTTTTCTTTGATTTGTTTAATTTTGTAATCTTGCTTTTAGTCAGCATGCTGTTCGGAATCAAGATAGTATCGCCATATTCATTCAACAGCTTTGTCTCTATCAGGTTAACAGAAACGACCTTTCCTTCTGTCGAGCCCACTTTGATAAAATCTCCTGCTTTTAATTTTCCTTCCCTGTAAATGCTTATCCCTGCGAAAATGTTAGGGAAAAAATCCTTGACAGCCAAGAGAACAGCCAGTATAGTCAAGATCACCAGTATTACAACAATGATATACAAGACATAAGTGGCAAGATGGAACTGATTCAGCGCCATCACGACCGCCGCAATATAGATGACATAACTGACAAAATTTCCGATCGGCCTTTCAAGCGGGAGCTTTATGCCTGCGGTTTTTAGAATCCTGTTTAGCTCTATTTCGTGCAGCAGTTTTGTCACAAGCTTGCCGAGAAACCTGCCCAGCAAAAAACCGAAGAGCAGGATCATGACTGCCACAAGAACATCTAGAACAATGCCTGCTGCAAACCATTTGTTGTAAAATTGCACTATTGCGTCAACAACCGCCATGAACAGAACAGAGAATACTCAGTTTAAATAGCTTTCTATAACATCTATAAGAGGCTTGCCAAATACTCCTTCTTGAATCTGAAGCCTTTCTTTCTGGTCAGCTGGTCTATCAGCTTGATGCTCTTGCTTCCGTACTGCGCCCCCAGTTTTTTCCTCCAGGCAAACTCATGCTTCAGTCCCAGTTCTTCTGCGATTTCTCTTAGGATTATCTTTTTGTTCTCTTTGTTGATTTTTCTGCTGACATGTATCTTCATTGCAGTCTTGATAACATTCCTGTCAAGGAAAGGCGTTACAATCTTCACACCAAAATTATTACTAACAGCGAAATCCCGAATTATATCTCTCCCCCGCATCTGTCTCAGGCCTTTCCAGCATTCTTCATGGACATTATCTGCCTCTTCGTGCCGCAGATAGCCTGCAAAAATCTCCTCGCTCCCTAGTCCGCTGAAAAATAATTTATCTTTGCCGTGCTTTTGTGATAATTCAATACAGGCAAGAATCACAGAAGCAACGCCTACATTTACAACATACTGGATGTCTACCTTATCCGGTTTCTGCATTATTTTAATGACTTCTTTTATTATTCTTTCAGCTTCCTCGATACCAAGTTCTTTTTCAAAATAATTTAGACTGAGTTCTTTTGCTATCTGTCGCGCAACAATCAGATCTTTTGCCTCTTCCATCTCGCCGGTCCTGAAGCCTATGCAATAACAATTGAATTCCTTCTTTAACTGCTTGCAGATCAATGCTATCAAACTGCTGTCAACACCGCCAGAGAAAAGCACAGCGAACTTTTCAGTTTCATCCATCTTGTTTGTTCTTTTTTCAATCGCTTCTATAATGTCTTTCTTCAGCTGTTCTTTCAGTTGTTCTTCTGTTTTCTTTTCTTTTGTTTCTTCTATTTCTTTTCTAATATTATCTATGTATTTCTCCCATTCTTTTTTATTGACTAATTCGTTTTCCCTCATGAAAACTTCTTCCATAAACTTGCTTTAAGAAAGAGAGTATAAAAAGATTATTCTTTTTGCGTATAGTGTCTAGCGTAGCAATATTAATAATAATCAAGTAATAAAGAATCTGAAACACAGTAAATATATTGCAAATAGCGAAGCACACTATATGCAAATATTTGATTATTCTTTTTCAATCAGCTCTATATCCTTGACAATGTACTGCCCTGTATTCTCGTTCTCCATCTTTATCTCTGCATCTTTGATCTCTATTTTTTTCTTGAACATAGGACAGTCCAGGACCAGGGTCTCATATTCTCCGCCTTCGCCTGCAGTATTTATCCCTATCTCCTTGTTGAGTTCGATGAATCTTCTGATCATGTCAGTATCAATCCTTTTTCCGAGAAGATCTTTTGTGAGGCCGTCGCACGCAATCGAGCTTATTATCACATGAAACTTTTTTGAGATAATATCCCGCAATATCTGTTCCTGGTCCATCTGCCACAGCGGGCTCATGCAGACAAGATTCAAGTCTCCGCAGATCTTATCAACCCTTGTCCATTGATACCTGC
>WJKV01000042.1 GCA_014728875.1 Candidatus Woesearchaeota archaeon
CCTTGCGTCCTTTTGACAAGGAAAAATATGGACATCCCGAAACTCTGAAAAAATGGGTTAAAGATAATTTGAACACAGAACTGTCAGAAAGCAAGGAGTTTGATGAAAAAATAAATGATTTCTTAAATAGATAAATTTAATTTATACAATTTGCTTAATAACCTGTATTATATAGTTTAGATCTTCTTTCTTCAATTTTGGGTGATTAGGTAAGCTTATCATTTTGCCCGAATAGTTATCTGCATTAGGCAGAAATTCGGCATCATAATCAATGGTTTTGTTCGGACAAAAATGCTTGCATATTGTTTTCTTACTCAATGCTTTCTGCTTGTAAAGAGGTTCATTGTATCTGTGTCTCGTCTCTATTCCTTTTTCTAGTAAATGCTCTCTTAATTCCTTTGTCGTCATACCGATTTTTTCTTCGTTAACAAAAACCGGGCACCAAAAGTATGAATGGACGACATTATCAGGATGTTTCTGGATGACTAGCCAGTCTACATCTTTCAGATTTTCAATCAAGTACTCTGAATTCTCAATTCTTTTTCTGTTCATCTCAGGCAGTTTCTCTAATTGAATAATCCCTATCGCCGCATTAATCTCACCCATTCTATAATTGTATCCTATGAATTCATGATTATTTCTGTTTGTCATCCCGTGGCTTCTGAGAACTCTTGCGTGTTTTGCTATCTCTTCATTATCAGTCGTGATAATGCCTCCTTCCCCTGTGGTCATATTTTTGGTGGCAAAAAAAGAAAAGGCTCCGCAGTCACCGAACTGTCCTACTTTCCTACTATCAATCTCTGTTCCTATACCCTGGGCACAGTCTTCAATCACTTTGAGGTCGTGCTCTTTGGCAATCCTAAGTATATCACGCATGTTTGCTGCATATCCATATAGGTGTACTGGAATTATTGCTTTTGTTTTCGCAGTAATTCTTTTCTTCAAGTCCCGAGGGTCCATGCAGTAGTTGTTGTCTACGTCGCAAAACACAGGTATTCCTCCTTGATGTATCACTGCGCTTGCTGTCGCAAAGAAGGTCATTGCCGGGACGATGACCTCCTCGCCAGGTTCTAGATTAATGCTCGCCAAACTTAAATGAAGTGCTGCTGTTCCGCTGTTGACCGCTACAGCATATTTAACTCCAATATATTCTGCAAACTTTTCCTCGAACTCTTGAACCTTGGGTCCGGAGGCGTACCTTCCAGAAAGAAGAACTTCTTTTACCGCGTCTACTTCTTTTTCATCCACACAGGGCTCCGCTACCTTTATTTTCTTCATATCGACCATAATACATACTGAAACAAAAAAGAGTCTCTTTTTAAATCTTTTGAACCTCAAATCTGCTTTGGAGGATTTCTGCTTATTTTCGAGTTTTGAAATAATGTATGTATCCTAATGAATGAATTATCTTTGCATAGGCCATTAAAATCAGTGAAAGTGCTATAAGAAAAAGATCATATCTGCCGCCCAGTACAAAATAAAATACTATGCCGCCACTCATCAAAAGAATTAGTGCAATCATCCAAAAATATAGTGCAGTAGCCGGTATAAAAGCAAGAGCAAGAAGAATTGGAATCACTGCGATTTGGGTTAGTTTCAATATTAATTTATTCAGCTTTAACCCTATTCTAGCAGGCTCAGCCTTTCCCCATCTGAACCATCTGCTAGTGAATTTTTTGAAACTTGAAGGAACTCTTGACTTTACGATAGATTTCAAGAACCTGATTTTGTAATCGCTTTTTCTAAATCCTTCTTGGATTCTTCTGTCGTTTGCATACGGCAGTCTTCTGGGGAGTATGTTTAGTTTTTCGGCGAAATCCTTCCTAAAGGACGTGTTTGTTCCTGCCATGAGCAGGTTTTTGTCGATTTTTTTTCTGTAAAGTCTGTATATCCATGTGTTCTTCACTTTGATTATTAATTGAATGAATATTTCCTGTAGGTTTTCGAGCAGGTTTTCGCTTTTGGCCGGTACGTACAGGCCTCCCACTAATCCTACATCTTTGGTGAATTTGCTTTTGATCTCTTTTATCCAGTTCTTTGGTGGTATTGTGTCAATATCAAACACTGTTATTATTGGTCCTTTGGCAATTTTATAGCCTTCAAACCACACCTGTCTTCCTGTGTTTTTTTCCTTGTGTATAACTTTTAACCATTTGTACTTTTGCTTTAGCTTATCAATAATCTCTTTTGTCCTGTCAGTAGATCCATCGTTGACTATTACGGCTTCATCAGGAACAATTTCCTGGCTTGCAAGGTTCTGAATGGCTCTCTTAACATTTTCGTCTTCATTATAGACCGAGCTTACAGTGGATAACTTCATTTCATTCTCTCCTGCAGACAATCTATAATTTTTCCATCAAATTCTCTCTCCAGTTCTAATCCCATAACTTGCAAAACTGTTGGGGTCACATCAACTAAATTTGCTTGCACTCTATTTTTCTTAATATCTGGCCCATATGCAAGAAAAACCCCCATCTCTTCGTGTCCATTTACAGGCTCTTTTTCAAAGAGGCTTGCAGATAGTCTTGATGCGAGCAAATAGTTATTGTGTTTTATTATGATGTCTGGCGCTTGGGAGGCATATTCACCTGTATAAAGGTCCTCATTGGAGATAACTCCTTTGAATGCTGGATTTCCTTCTGGATCCTTTAATTCTTTTAATTCCTTGATTACTTTATCC
>WJKV01000043.1 GCA_014728875.1 Candidatus Woesearchaeota archaeon
CGGAAACCTGACAGGAAGATGCTATGAACTGACATTCACGAACAACCAAGGAATAAGATATACAACACCTTTTGTCTATCACGACACAACAACAGACCTGCAGTTATCTGCAACAGACGGAAACAAGGTTGTTGTTTCAGAATTAGAATCAGGCGGAGCCGGTTCATATTTCATACTTACAGGACAGAACAAAGAAACAAGAGCATACCAATTGACAGGCTTCAACAAGACGACAAAGACATTGTCATTCCAGGATCTCGCAAGCGGAGAAATGAAGCTGGAGATTTACAACCCTACAACATTCACAGGCGGTCTGCAGTTCGGAGGAAACACCGCAAGAATCGAAGTGGACGAGACAAATGATACGATCAAGATGGATGTTGACTGCGACGGCGCAATAGGCCAGGCAGCCACAAAGATCCATACTGTTTACGGAGGAGTTATCGATACCAGCGAGTTCGAGTTCACTGCAACCGGAGACATCAATATGAACTTGACCACGCCTCAAGCAAATTTCACAACAGCAGAAACACAGGATGAAAAATTATACTTCAGAGTATTGAACGGCGCAAACGGAACAACAGACATCCAGCACATACCTGTCTCAGAAGGAGGGGCTTTTGCTAACAATGCAATTAAGGCATTGTACAACGATCCTACAGACAGCCTGGACAAAGGAATGAGCAAGTACGGTGTAAGAATGGAAAGCACAACATTAACTAACGGAAATAACGCAACATTCTACTACCCGCCAGAACAGAGATTCGCAAAAGTGACTGTCCAGAGAAGCATCAAATAATTCTTTTTCATTAAATTTATATATCCATTCTTTCTATCTTTCTGACAATTGAAATAAAAAGGTGATAGATAAATGGTTAAATTCGATGATTTCGGGCCTGAGAAGATATTCGAGGTTTACGATCCTGTTTCTAAGATGAAGGGTTTCGCTGTTCTGGACAATACTGCGCTCGGCCCTGGCAAGGGGGGGATACGGATGACAGCTACGGTTGACAAGGAAGAGGTTGCTAAATTGGCTAGGACCATGACAATAAAGAATGCAATGGCAGATCTGCCGTTCGGCGGGGGAAAGAGCGGCATCATAGCTGATCCGTACAAGACAGACAAGAAGAAGAAGGAAGAGATAATCAGGGCTTTTTCAAAAGCGATAAAATGCATCTGCCCGAGCAGTTATGTTGCTGCGCCTGACGTGGCGATGGGCGTGAACGAGGTAAAGATCTTTGTGAAAGCAAACAGCGACAAGAAGGCTGCAACAGGAAAGCCGAAGAGCATGGGCGGGATCCCGCACGAATTGGGGAGCACCGGCTATGGTGTTTTTGTCGCTACTATCGAGGCTGCAAAGTTCATGGGACTGGATCTGAAGAAAGCGACATTTATTGTAGAAGGTTTCGGCAATGTAGGCTGGTTCGCTGCAAAATTCCTTACAGAACACGGCGCGACATTGGTAGGGGCGAGCGACAGCAAGGGAAGCATCTATAATCCCAAAGGCATCGATTTCAAGAAACTGGACGCTGTCAAAAAGAAGACAAGAAGAGTGATGGATTACAACGAAGGAAAAATCGGAAAGCCAGAGACAATACGGACGTGCAAGGCAGACATCTTTATTCCTGCAGGAGTCGCGCAGGATGTCGTGACAGAGAAAAATATCAACAAATTGAAGTTCAAGCTTATTGTGTGCGGCGCGAACATTCCGTTCACAGCAGACATTGAGAAAAAACTGTTCAAGAAAAAGATAGTCGTCGTGCCGGATTTTGTTGCGAACGCGGGCGGTGTCATATCTTCTTATGTTGAATACATAGGAGGAAAAGAACAGGACGTCTTTCCGCTCGTGCAGAAAAAGATCAGCAAGAACACCAAATTGGTTCTGAAGAGATCGAAAACAAAAAGAATGAGCCCCAGAAAAGCAGGGCTGGAGATAGCAACAGAAAGAATAAAGAAAGCAATGAAGAAAAGAAAATAAAATATTTTTTTATTTTATCTTGCCACTAATTTCTCCCTTTCAAGAGTTACTGCGACCCTTCCGACTGCCTGGCCGACCGCTCTTCTTCCGCTGACAGGATAGAACAGCTGTATCTCGTCAGGGTCGTCGCTTCCTCCTCTCTCAAGGACCTTTACCAGGACGCCGTATCTTGACATTCCCTGTTCTTCGTCGCCGCTTGCCTCGAGCATGTCGATGTCTGCCTGGTCAGGAACATCTGCATTCACGTAGTCTCCTCCGTCTATGATGGTGATTGATATCTCTTCGTCGCCTGCCGGCTCGTCGAACATCCTTTCCAGTGTGGTGACTCTCATGGCGCCCGGACCAAGATCAATGATTCCTCCGCCCATGACAACAACATTCGCTTCGTCGCCCCATCCATTGTCGCCTGTCAAGTCGACTGCAATTGGCGCGTCAGGGTTTGCAGTGTCAACATATACTGAATATGTTTGTCCGCCGATCACAACATTGCCTTCGCCTGTTGCAGGATCTATGACTGTTGAATAGCTTCCTGAGGCAAGGTCTTCAAAACTCAAGGTGTTGCTTGCGCTGTTATATCCTGTGTATCTAAGCACATTAGTGAAGCCTGAGATGTCGTTCCTGTTTGTTGCCACAAAGAAATCGTTCCTTGCGATTGGATATACAGGAGGGCCTCCCCCTTCCTGGAAATGCAGTGTTCCTTTGTCATAACCATAACCAAAGCCGTTCTCTGTCGTGACAAACGGAATGTTATAGGTCTGTCCTCTCACGTTCGTGAAAACAAGATTGTACCTGTCGTCTCCTTTCGGCTGGAGCCTGATCAGGTTTGACGGCACTCTTGTTCCTGTGCCGCCGCCTTTTATTCCGCCGCTGATTATCTCGAAATTGTCGACAAGCATGCCTTCCGGCTCAAACAGGTATTCTCTCAGGCCGTGATTCGGCGGCACATAAACATCGCCTCCGCCTTTTGCATGCGCCAGCAGCCTGTATCTTATGCTGCTTATCCTGAACTTTTGGTTATTGTCATATATCTGGCCGAGTATCATTACTTTGCCGTCTTCTATATTCTGGCCATTGACCTCTACTTTTCCAGTAGCAAAGCTGTTGTCTGTGAAATCAGTGTCCCTCAGACGGATCTTGCTTCCGCCTGCGCCGCCTGACAGGACGACCATGTCCCTTATCTCTTCGCCTGCTTCTGCAGGAAGCACCTCTGCAACCCCAAGGAATGTTCCGTCAGGGAAGGATGCTGTGTCACCCTGCTCCAGCGGCTTGCTGTCAACACCGTTCACCCTCAATATTACTCTCGGTTCTCTTCCGCCGTCGCTGATGTAAAGAACACTTATGACTGTTCTTCTTCCGCCGAAAGTCAAAACCTTTGTCTCGCCTTCCCGCATCAACAGCTGGTCTTTTTTTCCGCCGACCATTATAAGTTCAACCTCTTTCCTGTCAGGATCTATCTCTGCCCTGACAACATTGAATATTGCATCGAGCATCCTCAGGTTTTCGTCTTCAATATCAATGAGCTCGTTGTCCCTTACCCTGCTCTCAAATCCCTCATGGAACTGCACTTCGTATTCAAACATAGGCTCGTCTTCCACCCAGAACAGGAAATCGCCCACTCTACCGAAATTGTCCTCTCCATGCAGGAAATAGCCAGTCTCAAAATCAGCAGCCTTGAAACGCAGGTATTGGCTGTATTTGGTCTTTCCTTCCTGCGTGTGTATGATGCCGCTCTTCAGGCCGGAAAGATCCTGCTCTGTCAAAGAAGGATATTCCCTTCCTATCTTCTCGCCGAGATTAAGGCCTGTCAACACAACAGTGTTTCTCTCCCTTTGACTGTTCGCATACAAAAAAGTGCTTCCAGTCAAGATAACAAATACTATGATCAGAATGAACATGTGCTTGAAATTCAATGACATCTAACTATCACCTCACCAGTTATTTTCCCAAAAGCTAATTTCCTTTATAAATGTTTCTGTGAAAGCTTCCATTTATCAAGATATTTAATGACAGCCTTGAAAAGCTCGTCCTCGTACAACAAATATCTTGGCGATTTCACGATCTGGTCGTGCGTCATTCTTTTTTGCAGGGGCGTAGGAATCTTTGGTTTTTTAGGATGCATGCTGCCGTCGTATCTGCTGATGTATCTGTTCAAAGCACCTGCCCTGAAACCGCCCCCGCCGAACCGCATCAATTTTTCCTGCTGGTCAAAGAATCCCAGCAGTTCTTCCTCTGTCATTGTGCTGAACAATGCACCGCTCAACAGAGCGAGCTCAAGATCTTTTTCTGATATATCATCATCTCTTCTTTTTCCTGCAAAAGGGTTTATTCTTTCGTCCGGTATCCTAGCCTCCAGACCCTGCGTAGCTCCAATGAAATAAGCCTGCGCTATCGGGTGCGACTTGAAATATGCTGCGAAACGCATCGCAGGATATTCCCTGATCCTTTTCAATACATCTTCTTTTTTCCTGTCTGAACCCTTATGGTATTCGTGCCAAAAAAGATAGAAATCTTCTCCAGGACTTCTGACATCGCCTCTGGCATCGATCCTTGCCTCAAATCTGCTTCCAATGACAGGCAATTTTATTCTCCAATAATAAGAATCAGAGCCGCTCATGCCTATTTCCAATAACGGAGATTGCAAAAATACCTTAATCAATTGCATTCTCTTGAAATCTTCGGTAAAAGCGAATTTTTTCGGATCGTCAGGATCATGCTCTGCCATGTCGATGGTCTGTCCTTTTGAAAGATTTTTCAATAGGTTTATTTTTCTCAATCAGATCCCCCCATTAAAGAAAATCGCATTTGAATATTTAAATGTAATCTACTTCGTTTATAAAGAACTTTTTCACTC
>WJKV01000138.1 GCA_014728875.1 Candidatus Woesearchaeota archaeon
GTACAGCTTTTGCCTATGCACAGAGCACAAAGAACAGTGTCCGTTATACACAAGGAGATGCAAACGACGGAACTTATGAAATAGACAATGAGCTTGCACAGGCTTACGGCGAATACCTTGAAGCCATCTATAACGCAAAGACATCTGCTGAAAAACAAGCTGCCCTGGAAGAATACAACAAAAAACTCACAGTCCTGAAAAACCCGAACAAAGCACGCAGACAAGGACTCGAAGCAATCACAGGCGACGCAATACAGGACATCACAGGACAACAGATCGCCCCAGGCGGACAGATGCCGGGCATGTATCCAGGCATGGGCATGGGCGGCGAAGGAGGTTTTAGCAGCCTCGGCGGTTCTGTCGGCGCAAGAACAACCATCGGCGGAAATAATTATAATGAATGGCCTGGCATGTTTGGCAGAAGGCAATTTCCGGGAGTAAGCGCACAATTCAATCAGAATATGATAGGACCTTATTATTCTAACGATAGAGGGCTTGTTGCAACCAATGTTCCTGCGGGAACAAATGAATTCGTAGTCGGTGTTTACAATCCTGACACAGGCGAATTGATGCCTAATGCACCTTTCACTTTTGAAACGCAACCTGCAGGAATTGTAGCTTTTGATCAGACTTCTGGTTATGCAGACGCAAGTGGATATGCAACAGTTTCCGGCGATGTTTCAGATTATGAGGGTGTCGGAGCGATTGTCGTCAACACTGCAGATGGTCCTACCTTCAATTATCTGGGATTCAACGAGCCGTCGCCTTCGAGCGGAACAGTGCAGGTCACAGATGTTCCTAAGGAGATAGCTACAGGCGAAGAAGTTATTGTGGGCGGACAAGTGACAGGCCCGAAAGGAGAACTAATGTCCGGCATTGCAATTAATGTAGAGGGAACAGACAACATCCGGTTCACCACACCAACTTCATTCACAACAACAGACAATGGAGATTTCGCATTCGGATTTACAGGAATAGAAGAAGGGGATTATTCTATAACGATTACAACCCCGGGAATAAGTACAACAGATGCAGGAAGAGTCACAGGCATAGAAGTTCCAGGAGCAGTGAACATCCAGACAACAGACATTCCAGCGGCACCTTCGTTTGATTCTTCAATAGACGTAGAGATCTCAGTCACAGATCCTGACGGAAATGCAGTTCCGGGGATTCCTGTAAATATTGATTATTCAGGCGCGATCGAGTTCGAGCCAAGAACAGGAACCACAGACCAGAATGGATTCCTTACAACAACAGCGTCTTTCACAGATGTAGGAAACTATGATTATACTATAGTTGTAGACGGCAGTTCAACAGGCGGCGGCGGAACTGTCAAGCCGCTGAAAGAATATCAAGAATTGACTTGCGCAATCATCTGTGTCGGAGATCTTGAAGGAGAATGCACAGGCACACCATCATGGTTTTTGAAAATGACTGGCCCTCCTCCTGAATGTGACGATCTTTCGTGGTCGAAACCTCTTCCTTCAGAAGGTGCAACGAATGATGAAGATGAAGCAGAAGAAGCCTGTGAAGAAGAGGGAACCGACACATACACCATTACACACAGCCCTCCTGCAGGCCTCGCAAGATTCCGCTGTCCTGAACTTACTGAGGAATGCGATTGTGAAGAAGAATGTCCAGAGGACCGTGAAACATGCACTGTTATAGACAGGGGTTCGTGTGAAAGTCCTGAATCTGCAAAATTCGAGATAAAGGAAGTAATATATCTTGAAGAAGAAGACTGCGCAGAAGAAGAGGAAACTTACATCATATCAGGGGAAAAGACTGACGATTATGAGAAAAAATGCAAAGCAGATCCTCCTGAAAAAACATATACATTAACAATATTTACAGGCAGAAGGGACTGCCCTAAAATAACCCACGAATGCGATTGTGATACAAAAGAATGTCCGGACAAGAAGGTTTGTGAATTTCCAGAGGAAATAGGGTGCGATACAGAAAAAGTCACATATAACATAGTGACTTATGAACCTGATGAGGCTGTTGTGGCAGAAGACGAAGAATGTACGTATGATGATCGAAAGACAAAAGAAGAAGAACCAATACCAGTAAAAACGACAAGTACCAAAGCCAAATGCGGAACATCTGGTCCAACAGGAGCTCAAATAGATACATATACAGTGTCTGCAGAAGCGCCTGAATGCGCAGACTGCGATGTAGAGTGTGAAGATACAACATCAGGGGAATGCGACTGTACTGCAAAAGAATGTCCTGATCTAGAAAAGAAAGTATGCACTCCGGAACTGGAATGTGCGCCTCCAAAGGCGACGTGGACCATCATTAAGCAGATACGGGAACCGGATATTAGGTTTGTTCCAGAAGACGAAGAATGCACTTATGATCGTTATGCTTGGAGGCAAGACGAGAAGTACACAAAAGAAGGCGAAACAACTGATGATAAAGACGTCTGTGAAAAAGAGCCTAAACCTGATCCGTTCGAATACACACTGACTGCCACTCCTCCGCCAGAGGAAGACTGTGAAGTTCAAGAAGGGGCGAATGAAAAGAAATGTCCTTGTGCTTTGGTTAAAGATGTTTGCTGCTATAAATCAGAAGATTTCAATCTCATGCCACTGGATGAATGTTTAGAAAAGAAAGGCAAAATCGTAGATAATTCCTGCTGCGGCAAGGCTTGCTGTCAGCACCCTCCAAATGCAGGACGGAAAAAAGTTGAATTTGATATGGTAGATAATTGCGGCCAGTGCGAGATAGAAAACTGTGCAGGAGACTCAGTTCCTGCAGGCTGGGCAGGGCCTGGCGAGTGTGTAGATGAAGAACTGTGTGCTGTGTGCTGCTGCCAGGAGCCTTATAGCGGACCAGGGGATCCTCCGCCAGGCGCGACATTCACTATGATGGCAAAAGGCAAATGCGAATTCAGATCAGGAGGAGGTTTGACCGCTACATATGGAGGAAAATGTGTCAATAATTATTATTGTAAGGAATGTGAAGGGTGTCCTACAGGCGAGGAATGCCCGGACACGACATACAAACGTTCTCCGGTCCTGTACCAGTCATTGGACTATGAGGATCTGACACAGATACAAAAGAGCTCTGTTGAAAAACCAGAAGGGGAAGGCCTTTCAAAGTGCGGCAACAGGAAGATCGATGAAGGCGAACAATGTGATATTGGCATGACGCCGGAAGAAAGACAGAGACAGTTGATGCAGCAAAGAGAACAGAGAGCAAGAGAAGCCAACATGACAGAAGAGGAATTCTTAGAGCAGTTCAAACAGCAAAGAGGAATAGGAGTTTCTGAAGAAGAATGGGCAGAACAGCAGAGGCAACAAAAAATAGGTGCAAAACAACGGACAGCTGAAATCGCAAAAGGACGGCAGGAAAGTCCTACAGGCGCAGCAATTTTAAGCCAGGGAATATTGGGAAGCGCAATTCTAGGATTACAATTATTGACAGGAAAAGCACAATATACAAAAGAAAACACCTTTAGATTATGCAGTGATGTGCAGGACAATGACGGCGACGGCACAATAGACTGCCAGGACCCTGACTGTGCAGCCCTGGGCTTCTGCCACGGAGTGCAGCCTGCAACACATCTCGAGATCTGCGATAACAGGATTGATGACAATAATAATGGATTGATCGACTGTGACGACCAATGGTGCATACAGAACGCTCCGCGATGCGCAGGTGCAGCACCTTCACCAGCACCAACACCTGCTCCTGCTAAAGCACCAGCGCCTGGTGTGCCATCAGGTCTGATGCCTGCAGAAGAACCCGACGAAGAGGAAGAGATGACAGACGAAGCGATTGCAAGAGCTTCAGCAGAACAATGCATTGATTCTCCAGTCGGTGTTGAATGTATCGGCTGCCAATGTGTCTTTGACGATTCAACTGACTGCGGACCTGTCGACCACGAAGATGACCTTCCGACACCAGAACCAAAGATCGGCGCAATCGGAAATTACATGGGTTCTTTAGAACAGCCTGCAACCGACGCGACTCAAGAAGAAACACCTGCTGCAGAAGGACAGCAAGAACAGCCTTCTGCACCAATGGGATTGACAGACATGCCGACAGGCGCACAGGCTGTAGACATTCCCGGACCTTTTTACACGCCGGCTACGCCAGCCGCAGAAGAAACTCCAGAAACAACAGATTCAGAAGAGTCAAGCGAAAGACAGGAGATTCTTGAAAAAGGCGAATTCGTCACAATATTCATCCCGCAGATCGACCCTGACGGAGACATGCCTCTAGAC
>WJKV01000044.1 GCA_014728875.1 Candidatus Woesearchaeota archaeon
AATTTCATTTAATTCCTGTTAAATGAGGTGAGGACGAAGCCCGAAAGTGCAACGCCCCAAGCGAACGTAGTGAGCGCAGAGTTCAAAGGGCTGACGTAAGATATATAAATAAAGAAGAATAAATCACTTCTAATGGCTTATACAAAAGATTTTGTTTACTATTATGATCTTTTCAAAGATGAGAAAAGTTATGTGAATACTGTGAATATGTTAATCTCACTTTTCAAAAAACACAATGTGAAATCAGTTCTTGATATTGGTTGTGGAACAGGAAAAATTGACAAATTATTGAAAGAAAAGAAATATGAAATTCTTGGAATTGATAATAGTAAAGAAATGATTGAACATGCACAAAGAAATTATCCTGAAATTGTATTCAAACAAATGGATGCAGAAACTTTCAAATTGGATAATAAATTTGATGCAATAATTGCTTTGGACAGTGTCTTGACGTTTCTTACAAAAGAAGGGGTTTTTGAAGAAGCAATTAAGAATATTGTTGAACATATGAAGCAAGGAGGAATATTATTTTTCAATACTGGATTTACAGAAAAATTAATACCTAAAGATTTTACAGATCATTTCTTTAAGGAAGTAGAGAAAGAAGGTATTAATTACAAAAAAGAATATTCTATGAAACGTCAAGGGAATTTATTAGTGACTAATATTAAAATTTATGAAAATGACAAAGTGATTATTGAAGAAGATCATATACACAGGATAATTTCTGAAGATTTAGTTGTGAAATTGTTAAGTGAATTAGATTGTGAAGTTAAATTAAGTGGGAATTCTAACGAACAAGGTCATCAACCATTAGAAGTGATTGCAAAGAAGAAATAGTCAGCCCTTTGAATTTCATTTAACTCTTTATATGCGAATCTTGATGGATTCTTTAGATCTGGGCTGTATATTGTGGGTTCTGGAAGGATTGTTTTGGAAAAACTGGCCTGCTTTGGCAGTGGTTAAAATAATATTTTTGTATTATTTCCATTTTCTGTTAGGTTAAGTATTTGAATATTGGATCTCAGATTATATTCATGGCAATCGATGTCCTCTACAATATGAAGCGGGAGATGCTCCGCAGGAAGCTCTCTCCAAGGACTGTGAAGACGTATTTGGCATTTGTACGTAAGTTTCTGCTTGAATATAAGCATAAGAGCCCAAGAAAGTTTTCCAAGAAGGATGTTCGGGAGTTTTTATATAATATGGAGCTGCGAGAAGTTTCTGGAAGCACGCTCAATGTTGCGCACAATGCCCTGCGGTTTATGATGATTGAGGTTCTTCACAAAGCCTGCTATCTTAAGATTAGATATGCTAAAACCCCTAAAAGAGAGCCCCAATATTTGACAAAAGAAGAAGTAAACAAGATTTTGTCGGTTATCGAGAATCCGAAACATAAGTTGCTTGTTTCGCTCATGTACGGCGCGGGTTTACGTGTACGGGAAGTTACAAGATTGAAGATTTCTGACTTCTCTTTTGAAGAGGATGTCGGCTGGGTAAGGGGCGGCAAGGGAAACAAGGATCGCCTGTTTATCATCCCTGTATCTTTGAAGCGGGAACTGCAGGAAAGATGTTGCCAGTGTGATGGGGAGACTATATGGCTCTTCCCTGGCAGGAATGGTCCGTTAAGCGTGAAGTCTGTTCAGGTGATTGTTCATGCTGCAGGAAAGAAAGCAAAGATCAAGAAAAGAGTGCACCCTCACATGTTCAGGCATTCGTTTGCCACACATCTGCTTGAATCAGGGACTGATGTTGCTTCTGTCCAGTCCCTTCTTGGCCACGTGAGGCCGGACACCACGCTCGGCTATTCGCACGCAGTCAGACCGAAAATGATCGCGATAAAAAGTCCGTTGGATGAGGTGCGATGAGTTAAAGTGAAAACAGGAAGCTTTATATATAACTTATTATATATCAACTATAGTAGATATATAATGGCTTCAACTACAATACAAATCGACAAGGATCTAGTCGCTTCCCTCAAAGAAGCGCGGGAGTATCCCAGGCAAACTTATAACGAATTAATCAGGAAGATGCTTCAAGTATTCAAGGATGTCAAGAAAAGAAACCAATATGACGAGTTTCTCCATAAAATACAGCAAGCTAAAATGAAGGAATTGTGGGATAATAAAGAAGACGAGGCTTGGGAAAATGCATAAGGCAGGAGATGTGGTCTTGACTAATGTTCAATTTACTGATACATTTGAGATTAAAAAGCGGCCAGCACTGGTCCTATTTGAGGAATTTAATAATGTTGTTGTGGCCGGTATAACTAGCAACCCTGAAATGACAGGCATATCATTGAGAAAAAAAGAAGGGGCTGTAAAGGATAGTGTTATAAAATTGAATTACATCTTCACTGTTTCTGGAGCCATGATTGAAAAAGCATTGTTTTCTTTGAGCAAGGAAAAGAAAAAGATAGTTCTTGACGGCCTTATGAATAAGCTGAAAGATTTGAAGTGATACAGTTCAGTTCCTACTATTAATAAAACTTTAAATACTATATTGCTCTTTATTGTCTCATGCAATACAAACTTC
This sequence comes from Candidatus Woesearchaeota archaeon, assembly GCA_014728875.1. GTDB lineage: Archaea > Nanobdellota > Nanobdellia > Woesearchaeales > WJKV01 > WJKV01. The sequence goes on from WJKV01000044.1 coordinate 2,536, forward strand.
CATTCGAAAGAGTCAAGAGAAAAGTTCTTGTCAGGCAGAAGGCAAAAGGTCTTGTCGGGGTTTCGCCTGATGAACGGCCTGTCAAAAGAATTCTTAATTATGGCATGATCAATATTGACAAGCCTGCAGGACCTACCTCGCACAATGTCAGTGCGTATGTGCAGCAGATTCTCAAGATAAAAAAGGCAGGGCATTCTGGCACACTTGATCCTGGTGTGACCGGTTGTCTTCCTGTTGCGCTTGGAGATGCGACTAAAGTGAATACTGCCTTGATTTCTGCTGGAAAAGAATATGTCTGTGTCATGCACTTGCACAAGACCATGCCTTTGGCTGATGTGAAAAAGGCCTTGAAGAAGTTTGTAGGAACGATCAAACAGCAGGTCCCGCACAGGGCAGCTGTGAAACGGCAGTTGCGAGAGCGGGAGATCTATTATATCAAGTTTCTAGAATACAATGAAAAGAAGAGGGATGTTCTGTTCACTGTAGGATGCCAGGCAGGCACTTACATACGGATGCTGTGCCATGACATTGGCGAGGAACTTAAATGCGGCGCTCATATGAAGGAGTTGAGGCGGACAAAGGCAGGGCCGTTCAATGAGAAAACTCTTGTGACATTGAATGACTTGCAGGATGCAGTAGCGATGTCTGATGAAAAGAAGTTGAGGAAATACATACAACCTGTTGAGTCTGCTGTAGAACACCTACCGAAGATATGGTGTGTGGATGATGCGATTAGGTTGGTGAAGAATGGAAGGAGCTTGATGTGCGAACACATCGCAGAATTGAATGACGGCATTAAAAAAGAAGATGATGTCGCAGTGCTTAGTCTTAAAGGAGAATTGATCTGCCTGGGAATAAGCAATTACAATAGCAAAGAATTGTTGAAAAGAAAAGGTCCTGGTGTCAGGCCTGTGAGGGTGTTTTAAACTGCTCCTTCTGTTCTTGGTTCTTGTCTTTTGCCGTTAAGAATCTTGTACAGATTATCATACAGCGCTCTTCTGAGACCGCCCTGCAGTCTTGGACTTTTTATTGAGCACTGGTCTCCTATCAGCTTGGCAATGTCTGCAGAAGTTCTTCTTACGATTTTCTCGAGCTTTGCTTTTGTCAGTTTTCCCTTGGGTGCAGAATGCGACAGGAGCGAATCTGCAATCACATCAAGCTTGCTTTCTATAGGCGTCACGCCATATGACTGATGATCACGTCCGTTTATAAGATATTCCTTCAGAATCTTTGCCTTTCTACTTTCAGAAGCTTCATAGAATTCAATTCCATAGGTTTCCCTGAAATAATTGGCAACTGCTCCGCAGGCAGCATATGCATGGTCCCTCAAACACTTTGGTATTAATGCCATTTTAGCTCTTATCCCTTTCATTTACAAGAGAGTTAGCCTCTCCTTTAAAAAGTTTTCGAACCTATTTTACTTAAAAATCGCCTGAACAAAATGTCCCACATATGTACTGTAGAGTATAGATTACTTTTTAAAGTATCCACTAAATTTGAGTATCTATAATATAATTATACATTTTCAGATATTTAAATGTTACGAGGTTTAAAAATGGCAAAAAAAGCAAAAGAAAGCAAGAAAGCAGCACAGCCTGCTCAGCCTATGCAACAGGGAGAGGCGCCTTTTCCTGAACTGACAGAAGAGCAGAAAAAAGAGATCGAGAAAAAGATGAAGGAAGTCAAGGCAAAGGTTGACAAGTTTGCAAAAGCTGCAAAAGAGAAATTTGAAGATTACATTCTTGGAATATCCATCCTGCCTCCTGAAAAGAAAGGACAGGAAGAGATCAATACTTTAGTGCTTGTCGATGACAGCGACAGCAAAAGAATGACAAAGAACGAATTAAGGGACAAGCTTTCTGCGATACTTACTGAGATCGGAAAAAAAGACAAGATCGTGCCTAATGTCCTGCTTTCAACAGAGTTGTGGCAGTCATGTTTTGACAGCAATTACGAGCATCTGCAGACAATCGCGATATCACAGCCTGTCTATGACAAAGGTGTTCTGGACGCAGTAAGGATCAGCGAAGTGCACAAGCAGATGGTCCTCAAGAAGTTTGACAAGTACATTGTCAGTTATGTTGCCTGCGGCGCTCTGTTCAGGGGCGAAGGCAATGAGAAATCTGACATTGATGTTTTCATAATCATAGACGATACAGATGTCAAGAAGATGACAAGGACAGAACTGAGGGACAGACTGATGTCCATCATCTATCAGATGGCATTTGAAGCCAGCGCGATAACAGGCGTGAAAAGACAGCTGCACATCCAGACTTATCTGCTGACAGATTTCTGGGAAATATTGAAAGACAGTGCAAGCCCTGTAATCTTCACATTCCTGAGGGACGGAATTCCTTTCTTTGACAGGGGAATCTACATGCCTTGGAAGCATCTTCTGGACATGGGAAGGATAAAGCCGAGCAGGGAAGCTATCAGGAAGTTCAATATGAGCGGAGACCATTTTTTTGACGCTGCAAAAAGGAAATTATTGCAGGTAGGGGTAGAGGATGCGTATTATGCAGTATTGAATCCTTCACAGGCAGCCCTGATGATGAAGGGCTTTAATCCGCCTACTCACAGGGAGACAGGAAGGCTCATGAGGGAGGTCTTTGTTCAGAAGGAAAAACTGCTTGAGCCTAAGTATGCTGACGTTCTTGAAGAGATGATAGGCCTGTTCAAGAAATGGGAATATGCAGAAGTCAGCGAGCTGACCGGAAAGCAGGTCGACGAGATAATGAAGAAGTGCGACCAGTACAGGAAAAGGATCACAAAGCTCTTCAAGCAGATCGAAACACAGGCTGACAAGGAAACAATGCTGATCATCTACGACCAGACAGTCGCTGCAGCAAGAGAGGCTCTTGCGATCGAAAGCGACAAAGAAATCAAGGACACAACCTTGATGAAGATGTTCAAGGAAAATCTGGTTGACAGCGGAAAGATTCCAGAGGCCATCTACAGGAAGCTTGAGCTTGTGATGAAAGCAAAGAAGAATTTTGATTCGAACAAGATAACACAGTCTGAGATAGACACTGCAGAGAGGGAAAGCAGGCTCTTCATCAGGACAATGCTTGAATATGTGCAGAGACACAGACTGAAAGAGACAGAAAGAAAGACAGTCAGGTTGAAGCACAAGGAAGGCATCGCAGAGATAATCGTGCTCGACAAAGGCCTCTTCATCATAACCCCTGACAAGGTGGAGAAGGCCGCTTTCAAGGAAGACGGAAGCCTCGGGCCGATCAAGGAGAGCAGCAAGAAGGAAGTCGACGAAGCTGTCAGCGAAGGCAAGAAAGTGGTCGCATCATTGACAAGCAAGGCAATAGAGAATCTTAAAAAACACCTGGGTTCTGACCTGGAACTTATGGTTTAATTTTTTTTCTTATTTATTTGATAATGACTTATAGTTCGTAAATGATTTAAATGGACAGTCGTTTTCATATATAAATAGATACTCTTAGGTGTTGTATATGGAAAGACTGATTAAAGCTCTTGATACATTCAAAGATAAGAAAGTAATAGTCATAGGAGATGTTATGTTAGATCAGTATATTTACGGCAGTACAGAAAGGATTTCTCCAGAAGCGCCTGTTCCTGTTGTCAAGTTTAATAGACAAGAGAATGTTCCTGGGGGTGCAGGAAATGCTGCAAAAAATCTGGCAGTATTGGGTGCAAAAGTTCTTGTGACAGGATTAGTAGGTGATGACGAAAATGGAAAAATAATGAT
>WJKV01000045.1 GCA_014728875.1 Candidatus Woesearchaeota archaeon
TACCTATGAAGGAAAGCTTGAGCTTGTCAACAAGATACACAACATAATTGTAGACTTCAACGGAAGGGTCGCAATGCTGGGCAGGAACTATGATGAATCCAAGAAAGAGCTTGAGGATTACAGGACAGAGACACAGGCAAAGCTTGAAGGTCTTAACAAGCAGCTTGCAGAGACGCAGAAATCTTTGGCAGACACAGAAGCCTCGTTAAGGACGGCGAACAATCTGACAGAAGAACAGAAGACACAGCTGGAGACATACAAAAAAGAAGCAGGAGCCCTGCAGGGCAGGATAACTGCAGCCCAGGAAGAAGTGAAAAAGATACCGGGACTTGAAGAGAAGATAAGCGAACTGAAACAAAACAATGAGAAGCTTCAGACTGCAAGGGACGAAGCTCTGCAGAGGCAGAACAATGCAGAAGAGGCTGCAAAGAAAGCAGAAGCAAGGACAGCTGAGCTTGAAAAGACGCTCCAGGGCGCGAAAAAAGACCTGGAAGAAGCCGCAAGGCAGTATGAGCGAATAGAGAAGTCTTTGGAAGAGACAAAAGAAAAACTTTCCGGCTATGAAAGCCTTCAGACAGCACACAGCATGATAAGACGGTCCTATCAGAGGCTTATGACACATCTTAATGCAAGGATAGTCAGGCTGCCTGAGACGATCGGCGACAGGATAACTCCTGAGGATGACAAGACATATTTTGAAGGAATGCTCGGACAGCTGCACGGCGATTACCAGAGCATGAGACTCTATGTCATGCCTGACGAAGAAGGAAAAGACAGGCCGTTCGTTGAAGTGAGGAGGATGGTGGACGGCAAAAGAAAGACAGAATTCGTCGACATCAATGCAGACGAATTCAGCAGGATCAACAAAGGCCTGGAACGAGCTTTCGAAGTGCAGAACGAAGCCTACAGGAAACAGGTCTATAATGCATTCTCATTGTTCATGTACGAGCATTTTGTAAGGCGCGGAAATGACGAATACAAGGCGACTTTCGGAGAGATGCTCGAAGAAGTGAGGGGAAGGGTAAAGAATCCAGAAATAGATGTAAGAGAGATGCTTGTGAGATCTATCCCTGCTTACAAAGAATATACAAATGAAGATTCTATAGAACTTCCAAATCCGTTCAGGAAGAAATAGAGCTAAATTTTATAAACAATCTATATTGATTTGTTTCTCTATGACTTTGGGAAGATTACTGCTTACTCTTTGTGCTGCAGGCGGAGCAGGTCTAAGTGCTGGCCAGGCGCTTGCGCAGGAAGCTGATCCTGAGAATTATAAAGAAGTATTAGAAGAAATCACTCGGCACATGGACAGTACACAAACGAATATCGACAAGATAGTGCGCGGCGACATGAAGCTTCATTATACAGGAGATATAGAACAGGTGAAGAGGCTTTATGCTGTTGTCGAGGAGTTCAATGAAAGAATCGAGAGGGCAAGAAAGGCGGGCGCATATTCTTTAAGGATGTATCAAGAGAAGTTCGAAGAATTTCTTGAGGAAAGAGTAGAAGGAATGCAACAGAAACTTGATGAGTCTGAAACAAAAGCAAGAGCATTGGAAAAAGAAGTCCGCAATCTGAAAGATTTTATACAGACTTATAGAGGCGCGAACCTTGTTCTGCTGCCTCCTGTGATAGGCAATCTGATAACGCCTGAAGCTGACAAGGAGTATTTCGGCGGCATATTTAACCAATGGTGCGGCGAGTTCGAAGGAATCAGGGTGTATTTCACAAGACACGGTGTCAGCCCAAAGAGATTCCTTGAGGTGAGAAAGAAAGTCGACGGAGAGATCCATGTATTTTACGAAGACATGCTTGAATTCCAGTTCGAAAAGGTAATAGAAGGCATCGGAAAAGCATATGCTGCACAGGAAGAGATCTACAGGAAACAAGTGCGAAATGCTTACCAGCTGTTCATGTACGATCATTTTGTAAAAGACGGACATGACCGGTTCGACGGAACCTTCGGAGACATCCTGGATTATCTGAGAGAAACAATAGGCAACCCAAGGATTGACGTAAAAAAGATGCTGATAAAATCAATGCCTGGCTATCAGAACTACAAAGATGAAGATCCAGTTCCGATAGAGAATCCGTTCAAGAAGAAGTAGCATAAGCTTTAAATAATTCTTTAAATAATTATATCCCCATGAATTTGGGAAGACTGACACTTACGCTTTTTTTTACAAGTGCATTGGGTTTAAGCACAGCAGATGCTCTTGCGCAGGAAATTCCTTCTACACCGCCTGGCAAACCAAAGACAGAGGGAGAAGAAACGCCTGGTGAAAAGAAAGAAGAAAGAACTTTAAATGAAGTTTTTACAGAAGCGCTTGTCAGGGGATGGGATGTTACATTTAGCGAATGGTGCTTTGAACACAATATAGAGAAAAGGAAAAAATGGAATGAAAGGCGCAAAAAAGATCCTGCTTCTTTGCCAAGATGGAATACTTATGAAAATTCACATTATGTGCAAATCCCCTGGCTTATGAACGAAGACAATTATATTGGTTCTTGGGAAGATTATCTACTATTTGATAAGTTGTTCGAGCAGCAATTCGGAGAGAATTTCAACAGAGCGCGACTATACGTAAGAACGGGAGAGGATGGAAAAGAAACGCCTTTCCTCGAAATCAGGATCGGCTGGGAAGATGAATTGAAGTTAGAAGACATATCTAATGAGTTTTACCAGAGAATAATTACAGTTATCAATCAACAAAGAAAAAAACAGGAAGAATTTTTCACGAGATGGGTGTTCGGTGAATATGTTTCCTATTTGAAATCCTGCTTTAGCCAATGCCAAGAACATATTTACCGCGCAAAATTCGGAGAAATAGTAAGAGAATTAGAGAAAAGGATTACTGATGACAAGATTGATGTGAGAGCGAGACTGATCCAAGCTTTTCCTCAGTATGCAAATCTCGGCGATGATGACGTTATTGAAATACCTAATACATTAGAATTAGAGAAAAAGTTTGCAGAACTAGAGAGGCAGGCTAGCCGATTCTATAATCTATACAAGAACCAAGTGCTGGAAAATATAAAATTGGAAGAAGAGCTGGCGGGATTGAGGAAAGCAAAAGAAACAGGCGAGCCAGGCCAGTCCCAGGATGCTTTGGATACACGAATCCAGGAGCTTGAAGAACAGATAAAAAAATTAAGAACAGAAAATCAGGAGATAATGGGAGGCAGAAATCCAGAAATACAGGCAGAGATGGCCCGGTTGAGGGAGACGAGAGAAGCATATGAAAAGAAAATGGCCCGATTAGAAGCAGCAAATATTGAGGCTCAAAGAAAACAGGTCTATAATGCTTACCAGCTGTTCATGTACGATCATTTTGTAAAAGACAGACACGACCGGTTCGACGGAACCTTCGGAGACATCCTGAATTATCTGAGAGAAACAATAGGCAACCCAAGGATCGACGTGAGAGAGATGCTGATTAAATCAATGCCGGGCTATCAGAACTACAAAGATGAAGATCCAGTTCCGATAGAGAATCCGTTCAGGAAGAAAGAAGAAAAGAAATAACTACATCATCTTCATCATGTCGACCATTCTGCGGGAATAGCCCCACTCATTGTCGTACCATGCAATTATCTTTACCCATCTGTTTCCCAGCAGCATTGTTGCATGGCTGTCGTATATCGCGCTGAATTCTGTGCCTATCACATCAGACGACACAATAGGATCCTCTGAGTAATCTATGATTCCTTTGTATTTTTTGCTCGCAGCGTTCTTGAAGGTCTTGTTCAGCAGTTCTTTGCTTACCGGCTTCTTCAGCTGGCAGACTAAATCGATCACGCTCCCGTCAGGAGTGGGGACTCTTATTGCAAGACCGTCCATCCTTCCTTTCAGTTGAGGTATGACTTTTGTTGTTGCGATCGCAGCTCCTGTCGATGTAGGAATCATGTTTATGGCAGCAGCCCTTCCCCTCCTTGGATCCTTGTGATGCGGAAGATCAAGAACCCGCTGGTCATTCGTATAGCTGTGAACAGTTGTCAAAAATGCCTTATCAATCCCAAAATTATCATTGAGGACTTTCGCAACAGGCGCGACACAATTTGTTGTGCAGCTTTCGTTGCTCACTATCGTATGCTTTTTCTTGTTATAATCTTTGTGGTTCACACCATAGACAACATCAAAGTCGACTTCGTCTTTTGCAGGAGCAGAAAGAAGCACCTTTTTTGCTCCGGATGTGATGTGCTGCATACATAACTGTCTTGTCCTGAACACGCCTGTGCATTCTGCAACAACATCGACTTTCAGGTCTGCCCAGGGCAATTTTGTAGGATCCTTTTCCTGGAAATACGGATATTTTTTTCCATTCACAATCAAAGAACCCTTGCCCGGCTTCACAGTGCCTGGAAACCTTCCATGCACACTGTCATATTTCAGCAGGTTGCACATGACTTCCGGACCTGTAGGATTGTTCAAAGCCACGACCTTCAGTTTAGGATGCTTCAATGCTATCCTGAAGACCAGCCTTCCTATCCTCCCAAACCCGTTTATCGCGATCCGTGTGGCCATTATTACCTCTTTTTTAAATATGAGAGAGACTGTCCTATATAATCTTCCATTTTAACTGACAAGTGATAATTTCAGGCAAAGTTTAAATATATGCGGATATAGACTAAATTGCTACTAATTAATAGTAATATCCGAAAGGTTTATATATAACCTTATCCTATATGGCAATATTCAGGGTATATGATAAAAGGGGAGATTCTGATAGCAAGTTAGGCTTTGAGTGATGTTAGACACAGGAATATCAGGGGTTGAAAAATGAGAAAATTTGAAAACAAAAAATCGATATTATTTCTAGTTGTTGCTCTATTGTCATTTGTTGTTTTTGCTGCTGCAGCTAGTGCACAAGTGTACATAAACGAGGTTTATGTTGATCCTAACAACCAGGCCAACAGTTTTGTTGAACTGTACAACAACGGAGGTCATGTGAGCCTCATCAACTGGAGGATAGACAGCGCGACCAATACAGGAAACATGCTCACAGGAACATTGGACAGCAATAACAAATACATCACATTCAACCCCACCCAAGTCGGTTTTAATTTTGCAACCTCTGATGTCTTCAGGCTGTACGATCTGACAAACAATACTGTTGACACTTTCGCTTATGTAAACGCAACAGGAAACAGTGTCGGAAGAAACCCTGACGGAAACAGCAACATAATCAAGTTCCAGTCGCCGATAAAACCGACACCTAACATGCCGAACGGAAACCAGAATCCTGTAATTCTTACACCTATCAACCTGATGCTGAACGAGGATTTCAGTTCTCAACTGTTCAGCCTTACAAATTATGAATCTGATTTTGAAGACGGACCTGCTGCTGTAGGAAACAATCTTGTATGGAATGTGCAGTCATACAACACTTCATACTTCAGCAATGTGAACATGGTCAACCCGACAAGCGCAGACATACTGCGGATACAGGGAAGGCCAGATGTCTACGGCACAACAAACATACTATTGCAGCTGACAGACAGCCTCAGCGCCACAACGACTGCAAACCTGACAGTCACAATAAGCCCTGTGAACGACGCGCCTGTGATAAACAGCAACCTTAGCAGGACAGTGCAGGAAGACATCCCTGTAACAATAGACCTGACAAATATTGTGCAGGATGTTGATGACACCTTTGCGACCTTGACACTGGGCGACAACAGCCAGTATGTCACAACAAGCAAGACAAACACAACTGCAAACATGACTTACAATTATGTGAATCCTATCGGAAGCGAAGTATTCACTTTCCAGGTCACTGACAGCGGCAGCCTGACAGCCAGCCAGCCAGTACAAGTTACTGTCACTGCAACAGACCTGATGGCATACTTCACGTCAGGAACAATATCAATGAATATCGCAGAGGATGCGAATGCGGCAACATATGATTTGTCAACAATAACTGATAATGACGGCGAGACAGAAAACATAACTTACAGTGTTGTGAGCGAACTTGCAAGCGAAGTTGACTGCAATGTCACGAACAACATACTCACATACCAGCCTGCCCCTGATTTCGCAGGAACAGGCATGAATGCTGCGAACTGCCTGATACAAGTGAATGACCCTAATTCACAGTCAATCAGGACAAGGACAAATACGGCTGGCACAGATCCTGCAAGTTCACAGCAGGTCAGATTCATCTTTGATGTCGGCGGAAGCAATGATCCTGTGCAGTACATAGGAACAGTGACAAATTTCACATTCCCTGAAAATACAAACTATACAGTCGACATGACACAGATGTTCAGCGATGCTGATAACAGCACATTGATATACAGCGCAACATTCGGAACAGGAATACAGAATGTCACTTTCAGCGGAACAACCGCAACAATCATCCCTGTGCCAGAATGGAGCGGAATGACAAGCGTAACTTTCGGAGCGAGCGACGGTTCTACAAGCGCAAGCAGCGGAAGCATTCCAGTTAACATAACATTTGTGAATGACAATGCACCTGTAATAAGCCAGCTGCCTACAATCACATTCCAGGAAAACAGCTATAACAACAGCATCAACCTGACAAATTATATCAATGATCCAGACACTGCATTCGCTGACCTGAACATCACTTTTGTCAATGTTGACAGCAATCTTATTGTGCGCCATGATCCAGGAGACATACTTTATGTCGGAGCTGTCCCTAACTGGAACGGTGAAAGCGATTTCATAATCAGGGTGGATGACGGTGCGAATGCCGCACTGGGAAATGTGCATGTGAGCGTGAACGGATCGAACAATGCGCCTACATCGCCTATATTGACAAGCCCTGTTAACGGCGCTGCATTGAATGTTGAAAGCAACAACCCTGTTGTGGATTTCGAATGGGGACAGAGCTATGATGATTCTAGCTCGCTGACATATACTTTAAAGATACAGCCGTACATGTATGATGTTGATGCACTGCCTGCATTGGTCAAGGTTAACCTTGCAGATCCGCAGATCATAACACAAAGCGCAACAAGCGCGACTGTGACCCTGAACTTTTTGAGGAACAATGCATTGTACGACTGGACAGTCACTGCGTCTGACGGAGAATATAATGCAACAAGCAGCACATATACGTTCACTGCTGTCACAAATTTCCCGCCGACAATCGACACTTTCACACCGGACCAGTCAGTAATAACGATCAATGAGGGGGAAGAGATACAATTCAATCACACGTCCAGCGACCTTGACAATGACTATCTTGAATACAGCTGGACATTGGATGACGCAGAAGTTTCAACAGAGGAAAGCTATCTGTTCGAGACAGATTTCGATGATGCAGGAACATACACTGTCGAACTGACAGTGACTGACACATACAGCAGCCAGGAAACTTCAAGGACCGTAACAGTCATCGTGACTGATGTGGACCAGAGAATAAGCTTTGGAGAGTTTTTCCCTGCATCAGACAACTTTGTGATACATACAAACGGCGAGCAGTTCTTCAACGCAAGCATTGTCAATCCGACAGACCTGCCATTGTCATACAGATGGCTGGTTGACGGAGACGAAGTTTCAACTGCGCCGGAATACACACTGCAGTCGAATGGAAACGGCCCATACACTGTGACGCTTGAGGTCACGAGCAGCCTGAACACAATCATCCACACATGGATTGTGCAGACAAGCAGTGTTCCTGTGACGCAGAGATTCAGCGGATCAATAACTGAATTCGCGCCGGAAGAACTGGCAGCGGCGCAGAATGTCGTGATAGAAGTTCCTGGAGTGGGAAAGATAGATTTCGGAAGCCAGGTTGTAGACCTGAGATACGTGATTGATCTTGACAGCTTCATTGTAATAGACAACAATATCGTGGGAATCGATACACAGCAGTTCCCGCAGCTGAACAGGCCTGCAACAATAACATTGTACAATCTTGCATATGACGAAGTGCCTAATATCTATTTCACCCCGGCATTCGCAAGAGACAGGGCAGACTGCCAGTACCAGAGCCTGACGAGCACATTAGTAAATTACACAGCGCCGCCTACCACAAACGGATTTGTTGAATTCACAGTGCAGGGGTTTTCGACCTACACCATCGGAACAGCAACACCCGGCTCAACAACTCCTACAACACCGACAACACCTACAGTCCCTACAACGCCTGTGGGCAACGAGGGTGGAATACTTGACGACGGCATGCTGAGGATAAACGACATAGAGATAAACAATGACAATGTGAGGGTCGACACTTACGGCAGAGACACTGTCGATGACATAGAGCCTGACCAGAGAGTCGACATCGAGATAGAAGTGGAGAACATCTTCCCTGACAGGCACGATCCTGACATTGAAGGAATCGATGTCGAGGTCACAATAAGCGAGATAGACGGCGGAGACGACCTTAATTTCGACAATGACAGAAGGTTCGACCTTGAGCCTGGAGAGGATGAGACAGTAAGGCTTGACTTCAGGGTTCCTTACGAAGTGGAGGACGGTGAAAAGTACGAAGTCATGATCGAGATAGACGGTACAGATGATAACGGCACAGTCCACAGGGCGCAGGCAAGAGCTTACATCGAGGTCGAGAAAGAGGATCACTTTGTCAAGATCACAGAACTGCACATCACGCCGAGCATCGTGTCGTGCACAAGAACAGCTGACCTGAGGCTTGAAGTTACAAACTTCGGAAAGGATGACGAAGACGACGCAAAGGTCGTCGTGTCGAACGAAGACCTTGGCATCAAAGAAGAGTTCGAGTTCGACCTTGACGAGGATCCTTACGACGAGGACTTTGACCTGCACAAGAACCTGATAATCAGGATGCCTGAGGATGCAGACGAAGGAACATATGAGCTTTCAGTGAAGACCTACTACGACAGGACCAGGGTGAGCGATGTCAGGACAGTCCAGGTGCATGTGCAGGGCTGCGAAGACAAGGCATTGACTACCTATGCAAAAGACGACGCGATCTCGCAGCTAGAGACAGAACTGAACAACATACAGCTCCAGATGCTTGAACTGCAGAGAAATGACCTGAAAAAGAAGACAGCTGTAAAAGAGACAACCTACGAAGACGAAGAGCTTACAACAATCTTGATACTGAGCATCATCATTGTTGTGATAATCATCGGCATACTTCTGCTTGTACTGTTCAAGCCGAAGAAAACGCGAAGAAGAATGTCTGATGTCGCAAAGTTCAAAGGAACAGAAAACAAGTTTTATTAGATTTTTTCTCTGACTTTCTTTTTTTTCAGTTTTTATATTATGCATAGCGCGCTCCGCAAGCTTCTAAAATAGACCGTGTTTCCGAGTCTTTACTTCCGGTATTTAAATCCGATTGCTGCGCTTGGCGCTATGCATAATGATGAGAATCAGCTCTTGTTTATGATTATGTTGACATATCTGCTTCTTGCACTGCAGCTGTCGCCCACAAGATATTTTATCCTGCTTTTTTCTGCAGCAAAGACAAGGTCCCTTGGAATCTCTCCGTCAATGATTATGCAGTAGATGTTGTTCAGGCCGCGGGCGGTCTCTACGATTGATTCAGAAGGAACCTTCCCCAGCACCTGCATTTTCCTGTCGATTACATAAGCCTGGTTCGTGTTGGCAAGCTCTTTTTTCTTCTGGTTGAAGAATTCAATGTGCTTTGTGTTCATGCTCGATTTTTTTTCGTATCTCTTGTGCTCCCTGCTGTCCCTGCCCTGTCTCTGGCGGGTGGGATGGCTTTTCTGATAGTGTTTTTGCTGGAAAGATTTTTGCTGCGGCACAGAAGACCTGTGGCTTTCTGTGCGGTGCGTGTGAGAGCCTGCAGCGATCTGTTCTGCGCTGATCGCACTCCTTATCGCCTTGAAGATCTCTTTGCTTTCCAGCTCGTGTATCCTTCTGTTGCCCTCCGGCTTTGTGTAGCTGTCAACATCTGCGAACTCCAGGAGCTTCTTCACCTGGAACTCCCTGCCTTTGTTGATGAAAACTATGACCTCGTGCTTGTCTGCAAGCTTTTTCAGGGTGTCTTTCTTGCTCATGTCCTCGAACGCGACAACATTCTTTATCCCGCACTTGAGCATGTTCTTAAGGTCATTCCTTGTCTCGACAAATATGAGCTCGTCAAACCTGTCAATGCTCGGTCCTGTAGGAACCTTGTCATCGCTGTATTCATCTATCTGAGACATCCTTACTTCTGCGCTGACCCTGTCTATCAGTTCCTGCGAATCAACGCTTATCGACATGAACTTCTCAAGGACCTTTTTCGCGTGCTCAATGATCTGCTTGATCTTTATCTCCTTGATGTTCTCTATCTTTATGATCCGCGCGTTGGCCTTGCACGGCCCTATCTTTTTTATTGTCTCAAGGGCGGCCGCGATTATGACTGTGTTTGTCCTGTCCATGTAGGACGGGATGGTTATTATGCCTTTTGTGCCTTCTGGCGTGTATTCTGTCTCTACCTCTATCCTTCCTATCTTGTTCTGCTTCTGCAGCTTTCTCAGCTCAAGAACATCTCCAAGCACGTCTTCTGTCTGCCCGAACACCGCGCCAATTATGTCTGACTGGTTGACTCTTCCCAGCACCTTAATCTCAATCTTTATGATATTCTGGACTTCTTTTGCTTCTGTCATTTTTCAATCCTTTCGCCGATCAAATTAATAAAGTTATTGACTTTTCTGTAATAATCCTCGACTGTCTCGATCTTTATGTCCATCTTCTTGTCATCAACCTGGGTGACCATCGTCACATGCCTCCTGAATTCGTTCAGTCTTTCCAGGACAGGCGCCTTGTTGAGTTTTCGAAGAAAGTTGTAGAAATCGATGTGCTCTTTTGTCTCTGGGAACGCCTTGAGCAGGTATTCAGTCATCGTCTTGGGGCCGTGGAGCGCTGACTTGAGATCTTCTCCTTTGTAGGAATGCTCGAGAGCTCCTTTCATCGCAGAAGTGAACGCGTCCACAAGCCGGCTGATGACGCTCTGTATCACATCGACTGTTCTACTGTATTTAAGACTAACATAAATCAGGTGATCAGCCCTTACCATCTCTTTCAGGGCTTTTTGATAAGGTTTGTCGGGTTCGTGTACCATTTTTTTGAAAAAAGCACATTATCTAATGAATCGTTATTTATAAAACCTTGCCTTTTAATCTATACACTTGTGATAATCAGAACTGTCTTTTTTGAAAAAAAGCTTTAAATAAGCCGGAATCAGCGAACGCCATGTTTTTCTATGTCTTTTCTGATCAATTCAGGGTCAATGTTTTCTTCTGCGTGCTTGCCTATCTTTGTTCCGCTGAAGATGTCCCTGTGCTCTTCTTTTTTTTCTTCTGTCTTCTTTTTCTTGTATTTATGATAGTCCTTTTCAGTCACTTTCAGGAAGATCAGGGTTATTATCACAAAGATCGCATAGATTATGTATGGGACCAGGGCGTTCACCTGCCAGCTGCTTGAGAACGGCTGGATGAACAGTTCCAGCATAAGGAAGATGCTGCCATAGAAGCAGGTCTTCAGTGCATAACTGCTCTTTATCTCGCCCCTGAAGGTCCTTGTAATGATTATGGCGGCGGCTGCTGTCAAAAGGATCAGCAACAGGAATTTTATTGCGTGATAGAACCACATCAGGAAAATGAGATAAGGAATGAGCATGATTGTGCCCAATATCAGGTTGGCTTTTATTGTGGGCGTCGCCTTTGTGAGGTCCTTGAAATCGCTTGTCTTTGCCCTGCTCGGCGTTGTGAACGGAAGAAACTGCACCTGGACAGTGTCGTTCGTTATGTATATGCCTCTTTTTTCAGGCGGTTCTGTGGCTGTCGTGTCGATGGTCAGAAGACCGAAATTAACAGGTTCTTTTGTGGCAATGTCAATGTCGAGGCTGAATGTGTCGAACTTCTGGAATTCATTCTCAAACTGCTGGGGAAGTATGATGAATTTAGGAATGTAAAGCACGCTGGAGATTACAGTCAGCAAAAGCAGAAGCACAAGAAAATGCTTGATGACATACCTGTATTTGTCCTGCATCAAGTCGTGGTATGCAATGGGATTTATCTGCTCACCTGCTTTTTTGAAGTATTTTTTCAAATCCATTGCTTTTTTGTAATCGTATGTCATATAAATACTTTTTGTGGTTAAAGCGTATAGTGGCAAGCGTAGCAATCGATATAACAGTCAAGAAGAAAAGACCCAGAAACACAGTCATTATCAGAAGCTGGCAGAGCACACTATACGCCACATCAATCAAAACATTTATATACTATGAATCTCTTTTTTTGAGTGAAATAGTAAAAAGGGTGTGAGTAGTTGAATATAAAAAAAGACAAAGTTAAGACCCAGACTAATTCTGATAGTCATTACAGCCTGAAACTATTGGTTCCTTTGGTCCTGCTCATTTTGTTCATATTCGTGGCTCTTGTCTACAGGCCTTCTTTCACAGGAATGACAGTGGGAGATTTCCAGGGCCATGAGAAATTATTGAATCTCAGGTTCACAGAAAACAGCAATATGAATTTTGCACTGGACAAAATCCCTGTTTCATTGAAGCTCGCAGGAAGCTGCGACGGAACAGCAAGAGTGTATCTTGTTGACGGAGAAGAAAGGATACTCATACTGAATACTGCTTCTCTTGAGCCTGATCTTGACGGTGTTGCTTATTTTGAGAACTACTGCGTTGATTCGTGCGACATAGACGTGCTCTCAAACGAAGTGAGGCTGGCAGTCGAGGTCGATGAAGGCGAACTTCTGCTGGATGAACTGTTATACAGCTCATTGAATGACCAGAACAATGCGCTTCCTGTATGGGAAGGAAGAACAACATTCCTGATAGAAGGCGTTGCAACAGAAGAGATCGTGCTCAGCAATTATTATGCAGATGCAGACGAAGAAGACAGCCTGATCTTTTTCACAAAAACAGTCGAGGTTCCTTTCGACGTTTCTTTGACAGACGATGTGCTGAAAATCACGACAAACACCAAATCGCAGGGCGACCACAGGCTGAGCGTGTTTGCGAGCGACGGAAAAGAGGTTGCGGAGACAGTGCTTGACATTGTTGTGTACGGCATCGAGACTGTTGAAGAGGAAGAAGAGGCCTCTATCATCGTGCCTTTTGAACTTGACCAAAGCTATGAAGAGCAGATGACAGTGAAAGGGATGTTCAGCTCGCTCACGATAGATGACGGCTCTTCTGATAACACATATTCAATAGGGGATGCGCCGTTCTATACTGCTGATTTTTCATTCATAAACAATGATGTTCCTATCACTGCAGGCGCCTGCGAAATAGCATTCGATCCTTCCAACACAGAGGCGTACGGGCCTGCCGAACAGATGCAGTACAATGAAGAGACAGCTGTATACGAATTCACAGGCAGGAGCTTTGATACGAGCACGACAGTCGGGTACAAGATCAGCTGCACAGGAACAAGCGCAGCAGGACAGGAAGAGACGCTGCAATTGAGCGGCAAAACTTATTTCTTCAATGCTGTGAAAGGCTGCAGGGAACTTGGTTCGGGCGATTCCGGAAGGAACTTCTTCCTTGCGCAGGACATCGATGCTGATGAGGATTGTTTCAAGGTTGCCGGCAGCGACATATTGATAGACTGCAAGGATCATGCAATCTCTGGCAGCGGCGTTGCATTCGATGTCGGTGCCGACAATGTTGTGATTAAAAACTGCAGGGCATCCGGATTTGAGACCGCTGTGAGATCCGCAGGGCACAGTGTCCGGGTCGAGGACAATTCTTTTATGGACGGAACAGGAGATGCAGTAAGTCTCAGCGGTGAAGACGCTTTGATAATAGGAAACACAATAAAGAATACAGAAGGAGATGCGGTCGAGCTTGCAGGCGCACTGAACTGCGTGATCGTCAACAATATAATAGACACTACAACAGGACAAGGTTCGCAGGGAATCTCTGTCACAGGAAACAGCAACAGCAATCTGATAAAAACAAACAATTTCATGAACGTGGCTGAAGATGCGATCAGGATATCGAACAGCGACGGTGTTGTTGTGAAAGAGAACACTTTCTCTGAACTTAACGGGAGAGCAGTATCAACGCCTTTATTGTGCGGAGGAGACGGCTGCACAGACATCCAGATACTGGGAAACCAGATAGATGACATATCCACCGACGGGATCTATCTCTTGGGAGTCTCCAATTCAAAAGTCAATGACAATATAATCAACAATCAGCACGGAGACAGCACGAACTGGGGGATCCTGCTGAGCGGTTCCGACGATGTTCTGATCAACAACAATGTCCTTCATACAGTGGACAACGGCATCGGCCTGGCCACCACAAAGAACAGTATCGTTGAGAACAACAGGGTGGAAGAGAGCTCCACAGGAGCAGGCATCAGCCTGACAGCAGACTCGAGCGGAAACACTGTGAGCAATAATCTTCTGTACGGGCTTGAGAAAGGCCTTATTGTGGTAGAAAGCCACAACAATGTTGTATCCGACAACCATGCGCAGGGCAACAATGTCGGTTTCAAGATAGACGAACTGAGCGCGAACAACCAGTATGTGAACAACAGGGTGGAGGAAAGCATTACTGACGGAATAATTGTGGGCGACGAAGGTGTGCAGGGAGCAGATGTCGCAAACACATTCAAGGAGAACAGCGTGGTGTCCAATGCAGGAAACGGATTTGTCGTCCTTTCAAGCGGCTCTGAATACAGCGGCAACACTGTGTTTGAGAACTATGGGAACGGTTTTGCATTAAGGGACAGTGCAGTTGGAAACAGGCTGGACGGCAACAGTGTTGTGAGCAACAAGATATCAGGCATACACCTGATGCTTGCCGGAGGAAACGAGATAACGAGCAATTCCATGCTCTCAAACGTGATAGGCATCTCGATACAGCAGTCTTCTGGCAATGTTGTGAATGACAATGATCTTGAAGACAACAAGTACGGGATCTATATCCTTGGTGCAGAGAACAATAATATTCTTGAGAACAAGATAATGAAAAGTTCTTTGGGATTGTACTTGATGAGCGGAAGCCTGAACAATATGATAATCGAGAACGAATTCAATGAAAATAATGACGCCGTAAAGATAGACAGCGCGAACCTGAACAGGATTGCCTCTAATCTTTTTACAGACAATGCAAAGGCAGTGTGGATAGTGAACGGAGAACACAACGAGATAGTCGACAACAAACTGAGCCAGAACGACGAGCCGGTTGTAGAGGAAAGGTTCGGAAGAAATAATGTCGTGAACAGCAATACCTAAGATGGGATTACAAAGAAAAATAGGAATGTGCATCTTGCTTTTGCTAGTGACTGTTCTATTCAGTTCAGCTGTCTATGCAACTGCCATATCTATTCCTGTAACTTATGATGTAGACGGTGATGGAGACCTGGACATGTATCTGGAAGATCTGATAGAGAACAGGGGCAAGATCAACAGCACGCATATGAATCTCACAATAAGGAATGTGTCTTCAGGCGTGCCCACAATCTCTAACGTTGTCTACGGAGGGTTTGTGGACATAGACGGGGCCAACAGGAAAGACCTGTTTGTCGTTGTAAACGGAGGGCTGAACAGGGTGTTCCTGCACCAGGGCGCATTTATCTTTACAGAGTCAAATGCAAGCATTGATACAGGAATGCTCTCGCATACAACAAATGATTTCTTTATCGCCGATATCACAGGCAACGGCGCAGATGACATCTGGATCGGCGGGATGCTATGGACCAAAGTCGGCAGTACATGGATAAATGTCACGACAAACGCTTCACTGCAGACCCTGCCTGCATCAGACGTGGCTGTCTTTGCAGATTTCAACAATGACACGACATTGGACCTGGCGGTTGCCACGAGCGGAGGAGCTGTAGCGCAGTGGAACAATACCGGTGATTCTGACGGAGACAATGTCCCGGAATTCTCTGACGTGACCAGCCCCACCCTGGCTGCTGTCGGAGGAGCGACTTCTGTTGCAGTAGGAAACATTAACCCTGACCAGGACGATTTGAATGACATATATGTGACGAGGAACGGAGCGAACCGGCTGTTCAGGAACGGAAGAACAGGCGCGAATCTTCCAGATTTCAATGAGCCTGACTATGCGCCGACTGCGCAAGTGGCGAATACCTCGAACAGCCTCTGGGCTGTAATAGATATTATAACTCCATATAATGCAGGAGGACCTCCAGCTTTTAATTATACTGGGATCTATGTAGGAAATAATGGTCTTGATACAATATATACAAGACACGGAGGAAACCCGGGATTAGACCCTGTAACTTTTGTAAGCAATCCGCAGAGATCCGGTTATGTGGGTCCTTTCTATGTCCCTGCTGCAGCTTTCACCAAATCGATATCTTTTGTGACCACTGCTACCATACTCAATGCGTCTGTGAAAGACTTCCTTAGGATAGGTTCCTCGCACATGAGCACAGGAGTAAATGCGCTCGTAGGATCAGAACCGCCGCCATCTTTAGAAGGCTTCTTTTTCGATTATGTATTTGACCAGTCGTTAGGAGCTGATTTTGGATTCCCTCCAGAACCAGGACCAGGAGTCACCAACGAGCACGGTGGAGGGGGAAGCTGTGCTGATAGGATATATAAGGAATCTGTATGCACATCTCCGAATTATGTCACAGCAACTATTGACTATAACAAATGCTCTGAATTCATCCGTTTCGAAGATATAAAAGATATTATTGCAACAATCATTATCAATGGAGAGAGTTACGAAATGGAAATTACCAATCTTGATCCTTTTGGTAATGGGTATACTGCGACAGCAGGACTTGCCTTGGATAATGACCAGCTGATAAATCTTGCAGGAAGCATTGTTGAATTCGAGGCCAGTTATTTCAATCAAGACGCTGAAACAATAACAATAGACAGCATAAATCCATCTGGATGTTCTGTTCCGAGGGTAGCAGCTGTTCCTGCGCCTGAGCCCTGCACGCTTAATACTAAAAAACAATTGAAAAATACTGTAGGTGCCACTTTGGTAATACGAGATTTATATTATTATGGATTGGATCCTGGTGATTTGCTTTCAGGACAAGCACCTGCTACAGGAAGTGCTGTTGTAGACATGCCAACAGGCATGGCAGTCGCAGGATCCCAGGGAGGGCAGCCAAGCGGTTTAGGAAATGTTCCTGTAACATGCCAGAGTCCTCCGCCTAAACCAGTGCCTGCAGGACAGGCAGGATCAATGGCAGCATCTGCAGGTGCGCCGCAGTCGACTCCGGCGCCACCAGGTGCACAGCCAGTGCCAGTGCCAGTACCTGCAGCACCGCCAGCACCGACACCGCCGCCAACACCGGCGCCTGCTCCAACGCCTACTCCGACAGCACCAACTCCTGCCCCTGCACCGTCGCCTGCGCCGCCGTCAGGTGCGCCAGCACCGACACCGACACCGGGCGCACCGCCGCCGACACCTGCAGGTTCGCCGGTCGAAGAACCGCCTATTCCAGAGACACCTATGGCGCCATCAGCAGCACAACCTATGCCCGGACCAACACCTACAACTTATGCTATAAAAGACATCACAGGAATGCAGGCGCAGTCGGTGAATATATTCCCATCAATACCAAGTTTCTTGGCATCAGGATTATCAGGCGAACCCGGCAGTCCATTCTCAGGCGTTCGGCTATTGGTGAAGAAGGCAAAAGAAGCAGGACAGATAGTATTATGGGGAAGAATCAATGAAAAAGGTGAATATGAAGTTTATCTGACAACTTTGAGCGGACTGGCAGACGTCATACCTGATAATTTCCCAGGTACAATTGCAGGAGGAGATACTTATTATTATGGAGCCATACCTCCAAGCAGTCCAGAAGGTAATGATCCTTATTACCATCATGCAGAGATTCCAACAGGATTGACATCTGTTTATCCGTCAGGATCAACTTGTCCTGAACCTACAACGCAGATA
>WJKV01000046.1 GCA_014728875.1 Candidatus Woesearchaeota archaeon
CAGGTCATAATAATATGTTGTCCAGGCATCAGGGCCGCTGCCTGACACTGTCGTTGTGGACACATTCTTGTGCACCTCTATGTAAGTGCCGTCTGCGAGCTTGTGGATCCCTGTCTCCACGACGAGTATGGATATTGGCCATTCGTCTGAATGGTCGTCTGATTCTGGATAGTCCCCTGTCGGCTCCTGGGCCCTGATCTCAAAGCCTGTCGGTGTCACATTCGCGATCCTCACCTCTGCAGGACGCAGGTCCCTCAGCGGAAGCGGTGACGCGAAAACGACAGGATCATCATATCTGTTGGCATAGCTGATGGTCCTCCACGATCCGTTGATCGTCCTGTTCTCCATGACCTCACCGATTATCTTTCTCGAGAGGTTAACCACAGCTGTGGAGCCGTCAGGAAGAGTGACATTCGCCTGGACAGACTTGATCTCTGTCTCGTCGTCCTCGATCCTGGCGGACAGGTTGATGGTGTCGTTCACATCGTATGTCGAGTTCTCCACCGGCCTCAATTCTGTGACATTCGGAGGGATCCTTGTGTATACCCTGAACGCAAGGTCGTCATTGTCGTCGTATGCCCCGCCGCCGCATGTGGTCCCTGTGCCCCCGTTGTATTGGTTGACCAGTCTGACGGCGTGCGTCCCTGCATTGCTGTCGAGCGTAAATGTATGGCTTCCTTGGTAGAAGTTCGGCCTTGCCACAGGACACGGGTCTGTGAATGCCTTGACATTCCAGCTCGGCGAAGTTGTCGAGTTTGTATATACCCAGTTGAGGTTATCATTGACTGTGCTCCAGCAGAGGAAAGTACCTGTCATATTTATCGTGTCGCCCTGTCTGAAGTATGATCCATTCAGTGATTCCACTGTTATGTTCTCCACTGACTCGTCTGTCAGGTATGTCCCTGATGTTCCGTCTGAACATGCATCTATTGTGTTAGGCTGGTTCGGCTCCACTGTTCCGCTTATGCTGTCTCTTGACTGCAGCAAGGCGCTTGTTGCGATGCATGCTGATTCCCCTCCGGGGCATTCCGGAGCGCCCAGCGCAGAGCTGTACTGGGCAAAGACCGGGTCCGCCGGGTCGATGGTGATATTGTACTCCCTCGATGGATCGAGTTGCATGACTCGCACCCAGCCCCCTGTGACATTGCAGACCTCCTCCTTCTGTTTGTTGGAGCCGGTGCACACCCTCTTCACATCGCAGGTGTTTGTGGTCTGGTTCCAGGCGGTGCACTTGTAGAGCGATCGTCCGGTTGCGATGAAAGTGAATGTCAGTTCCTCGAAATCAAGGCCGGACGGGTCGATGGTGAATGCCTCAACAGCGCCAGGGACATAGGTGTTGTCCTGCAGAACCAGGCTGTCATTTTCGGACTCGCGCGATATTCCGCGCACTACAAGATTATTTATTTTGCTGTTGAAGACCTCTATCTTCATGTCATAGTCATCTGTCGCATCAGCGATTATGGTCTGGTTCGTATCGAGCAGGAAATCTTTCTTGTCGAGCAGCTCGACAGGTTTCTGCAGTTCTGCCGGCGGCCGTCTGCCAGACCTTCCTGTCAGGACTGTGTGCAAGGATTCAGGGATGTCAAGCCTCATCCTTTTCCATTTCTTGCACAGGTCTTTTTCATCCCGTTCCTGGCAGATATAGGCTCTTTTTTTCTCGCTGTTGTATCCTACTTCTGTGTCTCCGTCAAGAAGAAGCTCGCGTTTCTCTGTTTCTGAAAATTCTAATTCTGTCTGTTTTTCGCCCGTCGCTTCCAGATGTTTAACAACCTCTTTCGATTCTCCCCGGTCAAAGACAGGCATGCCTGTGAATGTTGGACCTAAAATCATGATGCAAACCAATAACGCAGCAGCTATAAGGATTGAATGGAGCACTATCTTCTTTGTGTTTCTCTTTTTCTTTGGTTCCCAATCTATTTCTGTCATTTCTTCTTCAAAAATCGATTCTTCCATCGAATTTTTATTTTCTTCGTTTTCTTCTTCCATCTTCCTCCATTCCTTTCTGTTTGATCAAGAATTCAAAACCATGGCTTCGGTTTGCGAATATCTTCTGTTTTATTTTGTCATCTAGCCAAGCGAGAAGTTCCTTATCTATCGTGATTGTGATTCTCTCTTTTTTAGCCAATTTTCTTACTACATATGATTACATACTTTTACATACTATCTGGTTTGGTACTATTTAAGCTTTTCGGCGTTTTGAGCTTGTTTTTTTAGCATAGATTACTTCTTTCCACTATGAAGTGTCAATAAATCCTTTTATAGCCGGTTCTTTACTACAGATACATGGCAGTAAGATTATCGCATAGGGAGCTGGATTTACCTAAGATAGAGATAGGCAGACTGCTGGAGATTGCAGCAGAACACAAGGAGATCATCTCGCTAGGTCCTGGCGAGCCGGACTTCAACATGCCGGATCCATTGATTGAGCATGTGAAGAAGATTGCGAACAAATGCAACCACTACAGCCCGCCGGGCGGAAGGCACGAATTCAAGGAAGCCATAATAAAGAAGCTGAAAAAAGACAACAGGATTAAGGCAAAGCCTGAAAATATAGTAGTTACATGCGGAAGTCAGGAGGCCTTGCTGATTGCGAGCGCGTGCACAATGGATGCCGGCGACGAGATGCTGATTCCTGACCCTAGTTTTTTTGCTTATCTGCCAACAATCGAACTCTTCAATGCAGCTCCAATATTCGTTCCTGTCAAAGAAGAAGAAGGTTTCGCATTGAATCCGGATGAAGTCGAAAAAAGGATAGTTCCTGGAAAGACAAAAGTTCTTCTAATAAACAGCCCGTGCAATCCTACAGGAACAGTCCTGAAAAAAGACATATTAGAAGAATTGGCTGATATCGCAGTAGAGCACGATCTATACATCTTTTCAGACGAAGCTTATGAAAAGATAATTTTCGATGATGCCAAGCATGTAAGCATAGGTTCTTTGAACGGCATGGAAAATAATGCAGTTTCTTTCTTCTCGTTCTCAAAGACTCATGCAATGTGCGGGTTCAGATTAGGATTTTGTGTCTGCAATCAAAAATTAGCAGACGCAATAACAAAGAGCCACATCTACACAACTATCTGCGCGCCTACCATCTCGCAGAAACTGGGTACAAAAGCATTGAGCCTGCCTTCTATACACACAAACAAGATGGTCAGCCAATATCAGAGAAGAGTGAGATTCATGCTGACGAGACTGAACGAGATGGGCCTTTACTGCGTAGAGCCCAAAGGCGCGTTCTATTGTTTTCCGAACATACAGTCAGTGACAAAAGACAGCAAGAAGTTTGCTTACGACCTGTTGAAAAAAGCAAAGGTCGCGGTTGTTCCAGGAGTTGATTTCGGGACAAACGGAGAAGGCCATATCAGATGCAGCTGCGCAACAGACATCAAATTGATAGAAAAGGCAATGGATAAGCTGGAATTATATTTGAAAAAAGTCAAAAAACGCAGATTAAGATAAAACATAAAAGAATAGAGGATTATACATGAAAACAGAAGTGCTTGAAAAGGCAGGAAAAAAGGTTGTTCTTCTGGGCAATGAAGCCATTGCAAGAGGCGCGATAGAAGCAGGCATAGGCTTGGCAGCTGCTTATCCAGGAACACCGAGTTCAGAAGTTCCGATCGTCCTTTCGGCCATCGCAAAGAAATGCGGTTTTTATTTTGAATACAGCAGCAATGAGAAGGTTGCGTTCGAGACAGCTGCTGGCGCTGCATGGTCAGGCGTGAGGGCAATAACTACTATGAAGCATTTCGGCTTGAATGTCGCGAGCGACAGTGTCATGCCTGTCGCTTACACAGGCGTGCATGGCGGTTTTGTCTTGATGGTTGCTGATGATCCAGAAGGATGGAGCAGTGCGCAGTCAGAACAGGACACAAGGCATTTTTCAAGGATGGCAAGGATGCCTACTATCGAGCCTAGCAATCCGCAGGAATGTCTTGACTTAACAAAACTTGCATTCGACATTTCAGAAGAGTTCCAGATTCCTATTATGTTAAGGACAACGACTAAAGTCAGCCATTCTGTCGGCACTGTAAAATTAGGAAAGACAAGAAAGCCAAAGACAAAAGGCAAGTTCAAAAAGGATTTTGACAGATATTATAATATCAAGCCTAATCTGCAGACGCTCCATAAGAAGATAGACAAAAAATTAAAAGACATAGAAAAGAAATACAGCAACAAGCTAAATAAATTTTTTCCAGGGCAGGGTACAACAGGAATAATAACAAACGGAGCGAGTTTTGAATATGCAGGAGAGGCTCTGCAGGAACTGAAGATAAGACCTCCGGTAGCAAAAATAGGCATGACGCATCCTATTCCAAAGAAATTCATTGAGGATTTCATCAAAAACAAAAAAACAATACTTGTGCTGGAGGAACTTGAGCCTATAATTGAAAATTTTGTAAAGAGGATTGCAAAAGAAGCAAATCCAAAATTGATGGTGCACGGCAAGGACATACTTTCAAGAGCAGGGGAATACAATTTAGAAAGAATAATGCCTGCTTTAGAAAAAGTGTTCAAGAAGAAGTATAAAATAGATTTTAAACAGCACAGTAAAAAAACAAATGACGCGCAAAAAAATCTTCCTCCGAGAAAGCCTGTCTTCTGCCAGGGCTGTCCGCATCGTTCCACATTCTATGCAGTAAAGAAAGTATTTGGAAAAGACGCAGTGTTTGCAGGCGACATAGGCTGCTACATTCTTGGCATCTTCGAGCCGTACGACATGAGCAATTTCTGCATAAGCATGGGCGCGAGCATCGGCATAGGACACGGGATAACAAAGGTCAGCGACCAGGAAGTCATCTGTTTTGTGGGAGACAGCACTTTTTTCCATGCAGGGATGCCTCCTATCGCAAACCTGAAATTCAATGACGGGAAAGCGCCATTGATTGTAATCTTGAACAATGATATAACTGCGATGACCGGCCACCAGCCGAATCCTGGGAGCGGGGTCACAGGAATGGGAGAAAAGGTTGCGCCTGTTGTGATAGAGGATGTTGCAAAAGCCTTGGGTGCAGAAGTGAAGAGCGCAGTTTCATTTAATCAAAAGCAGTTGGTTGAAAATCTTAAACAGTTAAAGGACAAGAAAGGTCCGAGGGTCCTGGTGAGCAACGGCGCGTGCAGACTATTGACAAAAAGACAGAACAGGAAAAAAGGAATAGAGTTCATCAAGTTCAAGATCGACCAGAACAAGTGCAAGAAATGCGGCACCTGCACCAACCTGTATGCTTGTCCTGCGATATTCGAGCTGAGGGAAAAGAAAAATCAGGAGCCGACTTACTGGATAGATCCTGACATGTGTTGGGGCTGTTCTGTATGCTCGCAGGTTTGTCCCTACGGCGCCATTCATCCTATTTCACCGAAGACAAGATCAAAAAAGAAAGGAAATAATACAAAAAAATGAAATTCGATTTGATGCTGACAGGAGTTGGGGGAGAAGGGGTCTTGACGTCCGGCGTAATCATAGCGAGAGCAGCCAATCTCGAAGGCTATTATGTAAGGGGCGTCCAGCTGCACGGTCTTGCGCAGAGAGGAGGCACCATCCCTACATTTGTCCGTTTCGGAGATGAAAAAGAACTGAGTTCGCCGGGGATAATGCAGGCGAACGCAGACCTTGTCATGGCGTTCGAGCCGATGGAAGCTGTACGGGCTGTCTTTTATGCAAGGAAAGACAAGACAAATTTCATAATAAACGACCATCCCCACATGCCAATATATGCAAACCTGCTCGATGTTCCTTATCCCAAGATGAAGCTGATATCAGGAAAGATAAAGCCTTTTGCAAAAGGGATCCAGGTCTTCGGGGCGCACGAGCTTGCTAAAAAAGAATTCAACGACACCATATTCGGCAACCTTATACTGATAGGCGCTGCAGTGGGAAGCAATCTGCTACCATTGAAGGAAAAGAATCTTAAAGAGGCAATAAAAGCGACAGTCCCTGTAGAGACAGAAAAAAATCTTCGCGCATTTGATCTTGGAATCAGGTTGGGAAAGAAAAGATGATTAAGAAATTTTTGCTGTGCATGCCTGCGATACTTCTCGTAGTATTTTTCCTGCTATTTCCGGCGCCAGAAAGGTTGGGCTATGCAGGCTGGACAACTCTGCTCATTTTTCTGATAGTAATCTATTTCTGGGTCATAGAGATAGTCCCTTTGGCGATAACTGCGTTGCTGGGCATTGCCCTGCTCCTTGCGACAGGCAGCGTGAGTTTCACAGACGCATTGTCCGGATTCAGTTCTTCCGGCTTTTTCCTGATCCTGGTGGGTTTCGGTATTGCGATAGGCCTTGTTGTTACAGGCCTTGACAAGAGGATAGCCTACAAGATACTGCAGCATTCAAATACAGAGAGGGGCCTGATCTTTGGGACGATCATCATAACCGCCCTGCTTTCCATGATAATGTCGAATACTACGACAGTCATCCTGATGATACCTATCCTGAGGCACATTGTCGAAAGGACAAAGGTCAACAGGATAGCATTGTTTCTTGCTGTCGCGTTCGCAGCGAACATCGGCGGTGTGGGAACAGTCATCGGCTCCCCTCCGAATGTCATTGCTGCGCAGGCTCTGGGCCTGCATTTCGTCGACTGGTTTATCATAGGCTTCCCTTTTGCACTCGTAATGCTCGCATTGCTTTTCCTTTCGTTCTTATTATATTTCAAGCTGCAGAAAAAAAAGATCAAGATTAAAAAAGAAAGATTAACAAGAATGTCAAGAAAAGAAAAACTCGTCTCTGCTTTCTTGATACTTACTATTATTGGCTGGTTCACTTCGCCGATACATGGTCTTTCTACAGTGGCTGTAGGATTGGCAGGGACAGTCCTTATGCTGGTCTTTGTGTATTCCTGGAAAGATTTCCAGTCGAACACAGACTGGAGCGTTGTCATTCTCATCGGCGGCGCGATATCTCTTGGTACAGCTCTGCAGGTCACTGGTGTTGCTCAATGGCTGGCAGAGAATGTGATAAGTATCACAGGCATAGAGCATCCGCTGTTGATCGTCTTTGCCCTTGTCATATTCAGCATCGCGTTCACCCAGTTCATCCAGAACACTGCAACTTCAGCGATGATGGTTCCTGTCCTGATAGCATTGTCCTCTGTATATGACACTTCAATCAATGCGTTCGTCTTTCCTGTCATCATAGGCGTGTCAATGACTTTCCTTCTTCCGCCGGGAACCGCGCCTAACGCATTGGTGCACAGCGAGACAAAGATAAGAACAATTGACATGATAAAAGCAGGCTTTCTGCCCACTATATTCGCGTTCGCCTGCCTGTTCGTCCTCTCCTGGATAATGCTTTGATTATGCAGTCCAGGTTCCGTGGATTATCTCCCACTCTTTCTTTTGATAATTGAAAAGCTCTTCATCGTTGAACCAGAGCTTGATCTCCCTGTCTGCTTCTTCCCTGCTTCCTGATGCGTGCACTAAAGTCCTTAATACTCTCTGGCCTTTGTCTGCCACAGGATAAGAATCTGCACTGAAATCCCCTCTGATTGTCCCTGGCAGTGCTGCTTTCGGTTCTGTAGGGCCGACGATCTTTCTTCCGATCTCTACTGCATGATGTCCTTCAAAGACTATCGCAACAACAGGATTTATCTTCAGACCGTCCATGTTCCATTGTCTGACTCTTGCACCTATCTCTTCTGCTGTCTCTGTGACTTGTTCTCCTCTCTTCTTTGCAGCAGCTATTGTTTTTTCGCCTGTCTCTTTTTTCCAGACAGGATCATCAGCATAATGCCCCCCCAACAGTTTCTCGTCAGGATGCACCATCTTCATCCCAGAGATCTTGAAGCCCTTCTGTTCAAATCTCTTTATTATCTCTCCTACCAGACCTCTTTGTATTGCATCAGGTTTCGCTATTATCAAGGTTCTTTCAACCATTTTCTTTTCCCTCCAATAATTATTTCTGTTTTTCCAAATATCTTTTCCATTCAAAAAACTGGTTTCTTTTGTCTCCAATAGTGTAGTTCAGATGATCGCATTTCACGCTGGTGTCGCACCAGGTCTCGAAACCATGCTTGTCCCGGGCATCCTTGTAAAAGAAAACATCTTCTGTAGTATTTTCTTTCCTTCTTAATTCTGTCTTTTCCATGACTTTTCTTTTTATCAAAGTGCAGCCGAAGCCGCCGACTGCGATCTTCATCAGCCTGTCAGGCAAGACCTCTCTCAATGTCATCATCCTTGCCTTGTCACCTGAGAAATCATAAAGTACAGGGAAAACTCCTGGCTTTCCGTTCACTATCTTTCCAACCAGATAAACTCCGGTTATGATGTCTTTGTCATTTTTCACCAGTCTTTCTATTACATCTGGCGGAAGTATGACATCGCTGTCGACAAAGAAAAGATAATCATAATCTTTTTTCAGAAATTCCTGCTGTATCCTTTTCCTTGCCTTAAGGATGACATCGAACGGCTGTTCGTCTTCCTTTGGAACATACCGTATCATCTTTGTCTTGTTCTTCAGTTTCCTGCTTCTCTCGATCCTGCCTTTGAGGAAGATGCTGTATTTGTCATTAGGGCTCGTCTCTATTATTAACACGTCAAATTCAGGATAGGTAAGATTATTAAGGCTCTCTATGAACGGTTCTGCACAGTAATTATGGCCTTCGTATGTCACAAAAGCCAGCAATACTTTTTTTCCTGCCATTTTACCCGCAATACAATATATTTAATATATAAATCCGTGCGTAAGATTTATAAAGCACCCTCCAAGATTAAATATACTAAGATGAGTGAATTCACAAACAGGGTAGAATCGATTCTAGGACCGGATGTCTTTCACATATTAGCTCAATCTGGCGTGCTGGAAAAAGCCACAGCAGAACTGGACGATAGCGAGCTAAGGCCTGAAGACCTGTCGATTGAAGACAGGATAGTGATAGACGCTGAAAGAGGAATTCTTCATTATACTCCCACTCAGGCAGACATAGATGAATTTTCTGAATTGACTGACGATCATAACGAGCCGCACAAAGAGAATTCCCGTTTTTTTGATGGGAACTCAATCTTGCACGGCAATTACATTGCAGCATTGGCAGAATCCTTGGCAAGACCTTATTTTTTGCAGCATCAACGCAAAACAATACAGGAATATTTTGAAGGCTCTTTGCTGGGCAAGCTTGCGCATTTCTTTGTTAGAAGAAGGGTTATAGGTTCTCTTAATTACAGTTTTAAGGAAGCATTTCATCCTGGCCAGCAGCTGGAACTGAGGGTTAAGAATTTTATGTTTACCAAAGCCGACGAAAAGGAGAGGGACTGCAAGTTTAAGATGGAATGTGAGCTCATCCATCCTGAAAGCGACAAGAAAGGCAGGATTTACATTGAATACCTGGTGAAATTGCCTGAAAGCCCTGATCTGACCAAAAGATTGCAAAAAGACGAACAAACAGTCACTCATGTCGATGAAATAGTATTGGATGAAGAAGATCTTGACACTTACAGGAAAATGTTGAGGCAGCCTGGAGATTATTTCCCGGTCTTGTTTCCTGTAGTAAGGACAAACAGCAGGATCCTGATTAAAGAATTCAACAAGCTTAAGGAAAAAGGAGAAATCAAATTTGATACAGGCATCTACCATAAGTATAATATTCAGATATACAGCGGGGCAAGGAAATTAAAAACAGGAGACAAATTGAAGGTCCATTATGTTCCGGACGGCAGATTCAGAAGGAACCGGCAAAAAGTAAAGGTTTATGTTACAAACGAAGACGATAAAATATTGTATGAGTTCAATGCGCCCATCTATTTTATGGACGCTCCTAAGAGAAAGCCGTTGCAAAAGAGCGCCGTACATAAAAAACTGGGCAGCAATGAAGTAATAGATGCAGAATTGAACTAGTTCTTAGATAAACTTTTATATTAATTCTTTTTATCTGTTTCCAATGGCTGAAATAATTTACATCAAAGAGGAAGGTCCTTTCCTTGAGGAATTAAGGCAGCAGCTGGATTCTTTTTACAAGCCGGGCCAGGATGTCGCGATAAAGGTTCATGTGGGGGAAAAACACAACAAGTTCCACATAAAAGCGGATTTTGTAAAAAAGATAGTCGCTATGATGAAGGAGCTCGGCCTAAAGCCTTTTGTCTTTGAGTCGGTGGTTGTATATGCTGGTGGAAGAGACACTGTGGAGAAGTGTCTTGCGACCGCCAAAGAGCACGGCTATTCAGAAGAGAATCTTGGCTGTCCCATGGTCGTGGACAACGACTATGTAGAGCAGAAGACAGAGCACTTCACAATCCAGGTCTGCAGGAGACTCGCAGAGGCAGACGGAATTCTTGTGCTGTCGCATTTCAAAGGCCATGACTGCAGCGGGATAGGCGGCGCGATAAAGAATCTCTGCATGGGTTTCATTACCCCCAAATCAAAAGAAGATGTCCATGATGCAGGATATGCTGTCCTGGACGAATCAAAATGCACAGGCTGCGGGATCTGCGAGAAATCCTGTCCGTTCAACCTGATAACAATGGAGGACAGCAAGCCGAAATTCAAAGCCTGCTACGGCTGTGAAAAATGCATACTCAACTGCCCTGAAAAAGCGCTGTCAGTCAAGACTTTGTTGTTTGATTGCGGGCTTGCTGAAGCTGCCCGGGCAGCGGTCGCTGCCTGCAGTAATCTTTTTTATGTTAATGTTATGAACAATGTAACCAAGCACTGTGATTGCAGCGATGATGCAGGCCCCATCATTGCAAAAGATGCAGGCTTTCTGCTTGGAACAGATCCTGTGGCGATAGACAAGGCATCACATGACATTATAGTTGAGAACGAGGGCAAGGACGTCTTTAAGGAAGCTCATGGAAGACCGACGACTCTTCAGATAAAGCATGGAGAGAAGATAGGTCTGGGAGAGCAAAAATATGAACTGGTGAGGAAATAGAATGCTGTTGGACGTACACTGCCATCTGGATCATCCATATTTCAGGAAAGATGTAGACAAAGTAGTGCAGAGGGCAGAACACATGCTGATTGTCACTGCAGGCATAAATCCGCACACGAACAGGTTCGCATTGGAAATTGCAGAAAAATATAACAATGTGAAAGCAGCTCTCGGCATCTATCCTCCAAAGGTGCTTCAGAAAGAAGTCGCAGAATTCAATCTTGACTGGAATGTCGAGCCTTTCGATACATATAACGAGATGAAGTTCATAGAAGAGCAGGCAAAAACAAACCAAAATGTTGTTGCAATCAGCGAGATAGGCCTGGATTATTCGCACGAAGAGATTGAAAAGGACGGCCAGAAGGACTTGTTTGACAAGATGCTGAAGCTTGCAAAGAAAGTGGACAAGCCCGTCATTGTGCACAGCAGGAAGGCAGAGCTTGACGCCATAGAAATCCTGGAACAGAACCGGATGAGGAAGGTAGTGATGCACTGTTTCTGCGGAAAAAAGAGCCTTATCAAGAGGTGCATAGACAACAGATGGTACTTTTCCATCCCGCCGAATGTAACAAGAGCACAGAATTTCCAACTATTGGCAGATATGACTCCGTTGAACCAGTTATTGACAGAGACCGACAGCCCTTATCTTAACCCGTACAGCAGGGAGGACAGGAACGAGCCTGCTTTTGTCATAGAAGCTGTGAAAAAAATCGCACAGATAAAGAAAGTGACAGTAGAAGAGATGCAGAACATTATTTTCAAGAACTATCAGGATCTGTTCTAGGTATATTTTTGATGAAAACAAGTTTGTTGTTTTCATAATTCATTTTGTCCATCGCTCTCTCTATTGTTAACAGGCCGATACCTGCTGTTTTTCCAATTTCTCTTCTTTCAGCAATGTACTTTATCAACTTTGCATAATAAGATTCTTTGTCTCCGTCGATGTCTTCGGTTTGCAAGGGCCGGTTTCTCCTGAACTCTTCAAGATCGAATCCGAAACCCCTGTCTATTATTGAGAAATATATGCAGGTGTCTTTTCTGAAATACTGTACTGCTACAGGTATGGAATAGTCCTTGAAATGCGCATCATTTGCATTGTTGATGGCCTCTCTCAGGCAGTGAGAACAGACGCCTGCAATGTGCCCGAGCCCGGCTTCTTCAAGGTCTTCTTCTATTCTGTCGACTATGTCCTGAACTTGTTCTTCAAAAGCATCGACTTTATCTTCTTCAGAATCTGGAACACAAACAATTTCTTCTATCTTTCTATAGTATCCTGTCTCCCTGTCCTTCTCTCTTACTGCGAGGCCGTTTATCGGCTCTGTATCAAACATCTCTTTTACCTCTTTTTTTCCTTCCACTATACGCCCAGGTTCAAACCTGCACATATATAAATCTTACGAATAAGCAAGTTTTTTAAACATGCGGTCAAATCGATACTGCAATGGCAATTAAGACACCATACTTTTCGTACAGGAACAAGCAGATGTGCAAGGGCTGCAAGCAATGCGTGAAAGGCAGGAAACTAGTCCTTTTTGTGACTGGTTTGTGCAGCAGGAATTGTTTCTACTGTCCTCTTTCTGAACGGAAACACAAGAAAGATGTGGTCTGCGCGAATGAATGGGAAATACAGAAACCAACAGACATCTTGTATGAAGCAAAGATGTGCAATAGCACGGGCGCAGGCATCACAGGCGGCGATCCGCTTCTAAAACTAGAGAGAACAATCAAATACATCAGATTATTAAAGAAAAGGTTCGGAAAAAGATTCCACATACATCTGTATACCTCGCTTCTGCAAGTAAATGAGAGAAATATGAAAGCCCTGTACAATGCGGGCCTGGACGAGATACGGTTCCATCCTGATTTTGTTTCAAAGAATTACAAACAGTTCTGGAGCAATATAAAATATGCAAAGAAATACAAATGGAAGGTAGGGATTGAAATACCTATGATCCCAAATTATGAGAAACAGACAATAGAATTGATTGACTATTTCAAGAAACATGTTGATTTCTTTAATTTCAATGAGCTGGAGATAGCAGGCGTCAATATTCCAAAGATGAAAAAAAGAAATTACAAGAGCAAGGACGGATTTAGTTATGCTGTAAAAGGAAGCCATCAGATGGCACTTAAATTGATGCGCAAATACCCAAAACTAAGAATCCATTACTGCACTGCAAAATTGAAAGATGCTGTCCAGCTCGCGAACAGGATGAAGAACAGGGCAAAGAATGCAAAGACAAAATATGATAAAGTCACCAAAGAAGGCATGCTGATCAGGGGCGCGATTTATCTGCCGGATCTGAAGCCCGGCTTTGGATACCACAACCTCTTAAGACAGATAAGGCAAGGTAAAAACAAGAACAGAAAACACAACAAGCAAAAACTACTGCGGGATCTCGCAGTCCTAAAAGCAGCGATAAAACGCGAGTTCAAGATAGAAACATCGATCGACAAGGACAAATTCAGGCTCATCACATCCCCAGCAAACGCGCGTAAACTGGGAAAAGAGCTTGAGAATGTTGCGATTGTGGAAGAATACCCTACAAAGGACGCATTAGAAGTAGAGCTGCAATTTCTTTGATTTTGGTCATTTATAGCCTGCAGAAC
>WJKV01000047.1 GCA_014728875.1 Candidatus Woesearchaeota archaeon
AAAAATATAAAGAGAAATCAGATTAAATCAATTTATTCATTGTCTTCATTTCCTGTGATTTTCTCCAGATTTTCCTTTGAGAAATCAGGGTTCTCTTCATCAAAGTGCACTCCGTGCTCCTTGAACAAAGCTTTCCACTCGTCCTTTGTGGTGACGCCGTCCGTGTTCAGGTCTGCCAGTTTTGATGCTTCCCTGTAAAGCTCTTGGATCCTCTCTTTATTTCTAATTTCTGCCCTGAAATCAGAATAGATATCATACACTTTTGCAGTTGAAGCAGCAGCCACTAAGAGCATTGCCCCTGCAAAACCCGTCATTGCATAAAAAGCTCTTCTCACACCTTTACCAGGCACATACATATTTCTGTTTTGTTCTCCGTTCATTTTCCTACCTCCGTGAATTTTTGCATCCCATCACTCTTTTCATTACTTAAGCAGCACTTGCATATGGCACTACAGCCGGCGCAGGGGACGGAGACGGCCTTGCAGCGCCTCTTGCAGGAATCCTGTACCAGTCAAACCGTCTTGCGTCGTCGCCTGTGCCGAAGCAGGGCGTCTGTCTTTTGCCATGGAAGCTGTATCTGAATCTTTGTTTGAATTTCTTCATTCCGTCCTTCAGGCTGTCGAATATCGTCTTTACTTTAGTATCGACTGTAAGGCCTTTCTTTTTCAGCTCGTCAAAGAAAGCGACTCCGAATGAGTAGCCCTTGTTGTCCATCACGCCCGGCTGATGCATCATAGAAGCTGTCAGCACTATGTCTCTTCCTCTTCCAAGCTCTTTTGCGAAATGTCCGCTGTGGCATGCATCGATCAAGTACAGTTCTCTTCCGCCGTTGATGCCTCTTACATATTTTGCAAGCTCATGGTCGTGCACTATGTCATTCCCATTGTCAATCGCTGCGAAGCTGTTCTCTTGTGCTGTGAAATTTCCGCTTTCATCGTACCCATAATCTCTGTGCAGGTTTCCATGCGTAGAAAAGTACATGACAAAAACATCGTTGCTGTCGACTCTTCTCGACATGTCTGCAAGCACTCTTTCCAGGTTTGCCTCTGTTGCATCGTGGCTGTAGCTCCTGTCCCTGTATGCCTCTCTCAGTTTATCAAAACCTGCAGGATAATGGCTTTCAGGGTTCTTGGGGTCGAGGCCGTCAGGTATCAGGACCCTTATGTTTTCTTTCTTGAAGCCGAGCTCCAGCAGCTGGTCATATATTCTTATCTGTTCTATCAGGAACCTTTCTCTTGTTTTTGGCCCATAGCCTCCAAAAATCGTGCTGTACTTGTGTTCTGCATCATAGCCGGCAACAACAACTGCATACCTTTCTTTAGGTGTGTCATTGTCAGGCAGCGGAGTGTCTGCGGGTCTGTTGTTTATGTCCTTCATCCTGTCTGCCGGGGGCCTTGTCTCAGGCTCATGCCTGTCCCGCCCCCTGTCTCTGTCTTCGTCCCTGTCAAAGTCTGGGAATTCCGGGAAATCAGGGAACGGCGGATAGTCCGGCCCATGCCTGTCTCTTTCCCTGTCTGGTTCAGGCGGTTGTTCAGGACCGTAAGGCCTGTCAGGTTCTGAAGGAGGAACATAAGGAGGGACATGCGGATCAAAACTGGGCCTTCTTGGTTCTATGCCGAATATGTCTGCAACAAAACTGTTGAAAGAGTCCATTCCAGAAGCGACGTATGCTCTTGCCTTGTTCGGCAGCTCCACTGTTGCGTAATGCTTTACATCGTCTGCAAGCTCGCCGCTAGCAACATACTGGATTTTTTTTTTTACGTCCTCATAAAGTTCTCCATTGAAAGCACTCTCTGCAACACCGTTTTGATGAAGATTGTAACCTCCCTGTATGCCGACAAGAAGGCTCAACAGGTCGCCGCTTGCGTTCTTTCCAAAGTTGCCCATGCCTGCTATCCTGCCTGCAATATTCTTGATTGTCTTGCTCTTTGTGCATTTTGCAAGTCTTTCAGCCGCTCTTCCTGCTGTTCCGCTGAACCATTTGGCGCCTACAAGGCCTGCATAGCCTTTCAGTCCTATTGCAGCGTCCAATACATAAGGCGCAACCTTGCTCCGATAGAACTTGTCATCCTTTATTTTATTGAAAAATGATTCCAGATTCTTTTTTGAAAATACTTTTTTTGTTTTCTTCTTGTCAATTCCGAGCATGGAACCGAGTCTTGCAATGCTTTCCTTGCTTTCGTCCAGGATATTGGCCAGATTTTTCCTTACATGCTTGTATGTCAAGGCTTCTTTTCCTACATAGCCTCCTGCTCCTATCGCTGCTCTTGTGACCAGCAAAGGAACATAGAATCCTGCAGCAAACAGACCTCCATAGAACAATAAAGTGCTGGCATTGCCTTTTCCGAGAAATTTGCCCTGCTTAAGCTCTTTTTTGTAATCCTTGATGCTCCAGTCTCCTCTTACCAGATTGTATCCTGCTGTCAGGAATGCCTTGACATCTTTCACAGGATTCGCAGCGTGCAGCCCGTGATAGCCTGCCCTCGCCAAAAGATCCAGGCCTGCGCCTGCAGCTCTTCCTGCTTTTTCCCCTGCTTTCTCGAGCAGGCTTGGCTTGTCTCTTACAGCTATTGTTCCGTTTCCTTGCACAATACTTTCTAGTCCCATGGATAAGGAATATAACAAGAATACTTATGATACTAACCAGTATAGAACATAGGGAGGAATATTTTCTATATAGAATTATTGGGCGTTTTTCAGGACTCTTACAGCGTCGCTGAAGTCCTTAGGTCCTCTTGTCTGCAGGATGTGTCCTGAGTAGCCTGCCTTCTTAAGTTTCTCTGTTGCATCTTCTACAAAACCATTTGTATCAAAGTTGCCATAGATCAATACTTTATTGTAATCTGCCATTCCAATTCTGTTTCTAAGAGAATCTATTCCTGTGTCAGAAGTCACTGTCGCACTTATTCCATTGTTTGACATAAGTTCGGCAACTTGATCCACACTCAATGCGAAACCCTCTTCACTTGTAGAGACCAGGACAAGATATCTTGAGCTGTCCACTTCAAGATTTTTCAGCATGTTTGCCAGTATTCCTTCTTGCTCATTCACTGCAGGTCTTGATTCTGTCTCTTTTGCCTTCTGTACTCTCTGTAATGTTCTTTGTATGGCATCCTGTGTAGCCTGCAATTCTGCTTTTTCTGTTTCTGATAATTTGATGAGCTCTGTCTTCCTTTCTAGTTTCTTTCTTCTCAGATTATTCATGAAGTACATGAACATTCCTCTGTCATACACATGAATCTCTTTATCTTTTGATTTGTATCTGTCTTTCTCATTTGCTTCTTTCTTAACTCTTTCTTCATATTCTTTTGCTTTTTCTCCATCATTCTTGTAACTGAATGGATTATTAAACAATAGGAAGCTTCCATTATTTGATTTGTCTACTATAAGATTGTTTTTGTGTAAATATTCTAGTACATCCAAACCCTGTCCTTCTCCGCCTTCAAAATCCCTTTCTACAATCACTTTTGAAAACTTACACCCGCTTCCTTCAGCCCTCATCAATTCTACCATCGTCTCATACGCATTTTCCCGTGCAATGATCCTTGCAGCCGGCATCAGACTGCTGACTATATCGACTATCTCTTTGCTGTTCTGCGCTCCAATCAATATCCTCTCAAGGGCCATCTTCCATTGATTTTTATATTGGGCATTTATAAAGCTTATTGTTTTGTTATTACTATTTGAGGACAATAGAAAGAGCTTATTTTGTGTTCTTACCAAAAGCGACCCAAACATAAACAGGATATTCTTCTTCTTGATAATGAGATAAAATCTTAAACATGTCTATCGTCTCGATTTTGCATTCTTTTAGTATTCTTTCAAGTTTTCCTTTTGAAGTTCGGTATAATCCTTCTATCTGTGTACAAGGGACAGTGAAAATAATAGTGCCGTTTGATTTAACTATCCGTTTCATCTCACGCAGATATGGACGGCTATCAGAAAAATGTTCGAGTGCGGTAATGCACATAGAAGCATCGAATGAACTGTCTTTGAAAGGAACCCTTTTGATGTCTGCTTGCACCGGAAGATACTTCCAGAATTCCGCTTTCTTCAGCATTTCTCTAGAAATATCAACACCTACTTTAAAATCGTTAGTCAGGAAGTAACGCATCGCTTGTCTGCCAGGTCCGCAGTAGGGCTTCAGAACCATTAGTACTACGCCGCCCAACGATGCCTTGGTTTTATTTTAGTGTAAAACTAGGATGTATATTAAATTTGTGATTTTTGACGAAATGTTTATATATAACAGACCATTTTTTCGCTATATGAAAACAGTTCCAATTGTATTCCTATTAATAGCAATTTTGGTTAGTGGATGCACTCAAGAACAGGTAGTTGAAGACGCAGTGACTATTCAACCAGATTGTACAGGTTGTTTAGGAGACCAAACTTGTGTGGCAGGGGAATGTGTAGACCCAACTTGCAGTGAGTGTCAGTACATTGAGAATCATATTTGTGTTGATTATGGGTGTTGTACTAACCTAGTTTGTGATGATAATAATCCCAAAACAGAGGATGTGTGTTTAAATCCTACAACAAAGGCCTCTAAGTGTGAAAATACAAAGATAATAACTAACCTATGTGAAGATTATTATTCTGGTGAAGTGTGTGATGGTTTTTGTTTTGCTGACCTTACTTGGCAATGCGAAGTCCAGAACGGGAAAAGGGTTGAACAGCAGGGAGATTTAAATATTGAAATGACTTTTCCTCAGTATGTAAATGCTAACTCTGAATATACCCTAACATTCAAGCTTGAGAATAAAGGAACAGGCACAGCCGAGTATAATATCAAAAAAATCCAAACAGGAGATTTAGACACTTTTATTAATAAGGATTATACTATTGCATCAGGAGAAACTAAGGAAGTTAAGGTTAAGGCTTTAGCTCCGTCTAATCCCGGGTTTCAAAAAAGCATTCTTCTATATAGTGGAGACATTCAATCAATGATTTACATGCATCTAATTGTTATTGACCCAAACAAGGCTGTATTAAATTGCGGTGATAAGAAATACAATAAAGAATATGCAATTTGCAAAGATGGCGTATTATACCCTACTTTATACCCTAGTTGCTATGATGATTCTGATTGTACTAAGTACCCTGACAAAGATAAATGTCTAGCTAACACTTGTTATCTAAGAGGAGGGGCTTACAAAGATTGGGAAGACAGAGAATATGAAGTGGAGGTAATACCACTTTACATCAATGTTAGAGGAAGCAGTTCTGAACCAAATAAGATAAGTGATAAACAGAAGATAGACAAGAGTATTAAAAAGTTAAATGAATGGTTCTTAAAAGAGAAAGATTTTTGGGGATTCGCTGGTGATTTTAATATTAAATGGAGTTCAGCTGATTACTGTACATTCAACAACATTGATGAATTTGTTGATTTAATGGAAGAAACCGGAGACCAGAATAAGCTGTACTCTGCAATAAGAGAAAGATGTGGCGATTTAAATAAAGATATGCATGGTGTCTATTATATATGGTCAACAGGAACCCCTGGTTCGGATTCTGAATTTGATAGGTATAAGGAGGCAAAGAAAAATTATGTTAAGTCAGCAGGACAATCATTGGATGATGGAAAGGTGTTCGTATTCTATCCAGATACACTGACAATATTGCATGAGACACTTCATGGATTTGGCGCAGATGATTTGTATCATTATGATGACAATTTTGAGAGTACAGGATATGGGCAATATTACCAATGGAATGATTGCCTTGTCTTTAATCAGAATCCTCAAGCGAGTGAATGGGAAAAGGAAACTATGCCGCATTTATGTGTGTTAGAAGCTGAGGCAATTGGTATAGCAACTTAATAAAATCAAGATTTTGTTCTATTTTTCTAAACCTCGTTATAGAACGTGTGGAATGATGGTCGTAGGCCCTCAAAAGTACTGATAGAATAGGGGAAATATTTATAAACTATCTGGCTATTCTCTATATTGATGGATTATGGGTACTATATGCGATAAAAAGCCAATACTAACTCAGATTGAGCGTTATTTCTCTACTTTTGGGTTTATATTTGATAAATTTTTTAATAGCAGAAGCCAGAAAATTAATGCAGTTGTAGTTTTACAAAAATTGAAGGAAAAGACCGTAGACTTACAAAAAGTGGAAGCTTTTTTTAGTTCGTTACCAGCTGATAGGTGGACAATAAACACAATAGCTAAGAAATCGGAAGAAATAAATGAACTGTTTGGCATGTCTAATGAGGAGATTAGAGGGCATTGTGTTACTGAGGTTAATGATAAAGACCTAATAAATCTAAAATGGGAACTTCAGGTTCAATCAATGTTAGAATCAGCGAAATTTGCTAATGAATATTATGATGCTCTGAAATCTAATCAAAATCCCAACTTATCTGAAGTAAAAATGAAGCTATTGAATGAACTAATGCTTGTTTTTAAGTATATTAAAGACTCTTCAAAGAAAATTTTTGATAGATATGAACATGCTAAATACAATAAGAGAAATATTAACCAGTTTAATTTACTACGTTTTCCAATTGAATTACTTTGGATGAGAACACTTTATGTCCTTTTTAACTTAAAAGATGCGGATGAAAAGAAAATTGAGGAGTTAACAAGAATATTAGCTACAGAAAGGATATCAATCTCTCACCAGAAAATTCAATCGCCTAGGTTCAATTAAAATGCCAATTTCTTCAGATGTGAATGTAATTTTTGCTTATGTTGATGAAACAGACATATTCCATATGCCTGTCGTTATCTTTATAACGCCGTATAAAAGAAAGGATGTGTACTTTCTATTGGACGAAGTAAAATCAAGTTTTATCTATACCTATTCACAGTATTTAAAAGATGCCTGTGTCTTTATTGAGAAATCAATAATTGATTATAAAAGTAAAAGGTCTAAATTGTTACCAAAACCTAGCCCTTTTGCAATAAATGCCATAATCAGGGAGAATATAAAGAAAAAACTTGAAGGTATGTCAAAAAAAGAACATTTCCGGTATGATACGGTAAATAGATTCACCAAAAAAATGTTAACAGAGTATTCAACTACATCGCTTTATGAGGATTCTGAGAAGTTATCTGAGTTTAGGGAGAAATATTTGACTAAAGCTGAGAAAGAAGCTGATATTCAAATCAGTTTATTCTTAAATAAATTTAGGAATTTTGAGGTTGTTAA
Organism: Candidatus Woesearchaeota archaeon; assembly: GCA_014728875.1. Lineage (GTDB taxonomy): Archaea > Nanobdellota > Nanobdellia > Woesearchaeales > WJKV01 > WJKV01. Next base: position 7,165 of record WJKV01000047.1, read on the forward strand.
CTTCGCTGATGTTCAAAGTTTTGAAGAATGGCTTGGTAAACTAAAGAAAGTAGAATTGAATGTATTCAAAAATAAAAGAGATTATGAAGATATGAAAATTGCCGCTCAATATTTAGGATATAATCAAGAAATAAGAACGTTATCTTTTGTAACCTGCGATAAAGAATTCCACGACTCTTTAGATAAAGTTTCAAAACATTTTAAACAACCAATTGGTAAATTATTCTTACTCAAACCACCTAAAAAACAAAAAAGTCCGTAAGAACATAAGTTCTTATATGTTTGCGGACTATTCTTTCTGAAAGTGCAGAATTCACAGTCTTGAGGTCTTTTATCGCTGTTTTTTGGAATGGACTATTTTAGCTGTTTTCAGGAATTTGTCAAGCTGGTTCTTTAGGTAACGCTTGTCAATTACTTTTCCGTATTTCCTGTATTTAGCAACTTTGTTTCTGTCAAGCACAACAAAAGACCAGCTGTCATAATTGCTGTTTAGCAGATTAACTTTGTTGATTAGGTTCTTTTTGTTGTGCCGCAAAACTTTTCCTGTTTCAACTTCAAGCGCAATTTTCTTTCCAGCAATTTCAAAGGTAAGGTCAGGCTTAACTGTTTCAAAAGTCCGCAAATTATCAACATTCTTTCCCAAATATTCAGCTATCATGTAGATAGTTAAGAAATGCGCATCTCCTTCATTCCTGTTTTTGAAAACAAACTTTTCTTTCTTGCCTTTCAATGGATTAAAATAGCTTCTGATTCTGTAGCCGTACCTTTTCAGATAGCTAACTTCTTCCTTTTTCAGCTTTCTAAACTTATAGCATTTGACATCTGTGCTCACTCTTACTACAGGCCTGGCTGTCGCCACAGGCCTTTCGTAAGAGTCTTCCGGTTCCATCTGTTCCAAACTTTTGACTGTTTCTTCTTCCGGTTCCGGAATGGGAGTAATTTTAGGCAATCTTTTTTTCGGTTTGCGCTGTACTATAATCTCAGGCTCTTTCTTTGGAATCTTCTTTGCAATAAAGATAACACCCATAATTAATACAGCAATAGAAAAAAGAAAAATAAAGCTTACTTTAAGTTCATGTAAAGCCTTGTCATAACCATACTTTGATAGAGCTGTATGTAGGAAAATTCCTCCTCCAACTAATGCTACAAGAGTTCCGAACAGCTTGTCGTCTATCATTATGATTTGATAACATTTATCCTCTCTTAAACAAAAGCCATGAACGCAGGGTCTAAGAACAGCTTGTTCATCATGTCGTCTGTTTCAGTTCTTGCTTCTGTTTCTCTTTTGACTTGTTCCTGGAATAGTATAGCTTCTTTTATATCCATTAATGCGCCGCATTTAGCACAGTATTTGCTGTCGTAGTTGTTGATAGTGTCACATCTAGGGCAGAATAAAGGCTTCATCTTGCTTTCTGTTTTCTTTTCAGCTACTTCAACACCGCTTAATTTAAGCAAAGCATCGTCTGTATTCTTTCCAGATAAGTGAACATACGTGCTAGGCATATCTGAACCTTGAATCCAGCCGAAATACTGGTTCATTTGAAACTCAGTTAGATGGTTGGCTAGGAAGGTTGCCCTACTATGCCTAAAAATATGCGGATTGCAGTTTTTCTTGATTCCAGCTTCTTTGAACAATAACCTTAAAACTTTCCTTATCATTTCATAACTCAACCGAGTAAATTCGTTCCTTTTTCCTACAGTAACCCACAAGAAAGCTTCTTTATTGTTTCTGTCAGGATGGTCATTAAGCCATTGCGATATGAAAGAAGTTGAGTTAATAACCCTAATCTTTCTAGGCCCTGTCTTGCCATCGACACAAAGCAGAGTTCCATATTTGTCAAATGTGACATTTTTTAGCTTAATAGAGCCAAGTTCTCCTATTCTGCAACCTGATTCATATAAAGTCGAGATAAAGGCTTTATCTCGTGAATTTTTTGCTTTGGATATTAGCTTTTTAATATCAGCTTCAGTCAGCAAATCACCTTCAGAAGGCAGTTTCTTTCTGTCCTTCTTGAAGCTAATTTTCATCCAGCTAACTTCTGGTGGATATTCTTCTGTACCACGCAGCCACTTATAGAATCGCTTGACTACTACCCTGTATGCAAGTTTAGTCCATTCTGAGCAATCTCGTGCCTGAACCTGGCTGATATAGCCCTGTATTACTTTCTTATCAGCTTTCTTAAAGTCTTTAATGGACACGCCTACTCTTTTGAGTGCGTCAAGATATTTTATTATCCTGGGCTTGCTCAGGCCTTCTAAAACTAGCTGTTTCTCAAACTCAAACAGCAATTTCTTGTTCTGCTTAGACATTGCAGACTTTTCAATTGCGTTCCGAGCTGTTTCTAGTCCCTTTTCGTAGTCATAGATGTATGTTTTCATTTTCGATACCTCCTTTAAAGGCATCTATCTTATATAAAGCGATTGGCCAAAAGGTGGCCAATTATCTTAAGGCCTCCATCATATAAAAAGACAATGGACATTTATTGCCCATATATCTTTAAGGTCACCATCATATATAAATCGATGGGACCAAAGCAGGCCCATGCGGATTAGAACTAATGGTACGCATGCCGCAGGCAAGATCTATGACTCTCTTTTCTGCAAGATAGATATCGTTCTTCCATAGCCGGGCAACTATCTTGCCATGTGCATTATACGACCAATCGTCTGCATCCTCATCATATGTCTCTGCCCAATCATCGTAGTGTTCCTCGAGTTCCTTTAGGGACATTTCTTCTGACATTTTTCATCCATTACAATATATGATTATTTAAATTTCCACCAAAACCTTTATAAATAGAATATAATATCTTCTGGCTAGAGGGGTTAAATCTCACCCGTTCGTACTATCCTTTTTGGGATAGGAGGCAGTTATATGGCAATCAATGAAGAAACTGTTGGCAAGGCATTGAAACAGATTCGTGAAAAGACAAAGAGCAGGAAATTTGCGCAGACAGTGGACTTGATTGTTAATCTTAGTCTTGACATCAAAGCCAACAAGGTTGATTTCTTTGTGGACATGCATTATGAAAAAGGAAAGAAGGTCAGCGTGTGCGCGTTGGTTGGACCTGAACTGAAAGAGAATGCAAAAGAGAACTGTGACGGCTTTGTTGACCTTGCAGATTTCCCTAAGTACCAGAAAGACAAGAAGCTCACAAAGAAGCTGGCTAAACAATATGATGCGTTTGTTGCCCAGGCGAACATAATGCCCAAGATCGCAGCGACATTCGGGCGGTATTTCGGTCCTTTGAACAAGATGCCGAATCCGAAAGCGGGTTGTGTTGTTCCGCCCAATGCAAATCTTGCTCCTTTGATAAAGAAACTGCAGAAATCCGTGAGGCTGAGGGCGATAAAGAATCCAGTGATACAGGTCGCAGTAGCGTCGGAAAAGATGGACGATGAAAAGATAGTTGACAATGTCCTGACTGTCCATCATGCTTTGCTCGGGCATCTGCCGAACGGAGAACACAATATTAAAGGAGCCTACCTTAAATTGACAATGGGGCCGGCGGTAAAGATAGAATGAAAGCAGCTGAATGGAAGAAAAGGTTAGTACAGGAGTACGAAAAATTGATCAGGGGATATCCAATTGTTGGAGTAGTTGATTTTACATCCCTGCCTGTTCCGCAGTTGAACAACATGAAGGCCAAATTAAGGGATACCCTTGTCTTGAAAGGAGGCAGGAAAAAACTGTTTACATTGGCGCTGAAGAACTGTGAAAAAGACAAGCCTGGAGTCGAGAAACTGATAGAGTACCTAGACAAAGGGCTGCCGGCATTGATCTTCACGAAAGAGAATCCGTTCTCACTGTACAAGACGCTTCAGAAAAGCAAGACGAGCGCTCCTGCAAAGGCAGGGCAGAAAGCGCCGAAGGACATCATTGTTCCTGCAGGCCCTACAAGTTTCACACCAGGGCCTATCATTGGCGAGTTGGGAAGCGCAGGTGTCAAGGCAGGAATAGAAGGCGGAAAAGTTGTTGTCAAGGAAGACAGCCTTATCTGCAAGGAGGGTGATGTGATTGACGCGAAACTTGCAGGTCTGCTCGCGAGACTTGGTATCGAGCCTATGGAGATCGGCTTGAACATAGTCGCGACATTCGAAAAAGGAGAGATTTATCCTAAGTCAGTGCTTGCTATCGATGAACAGGAATATCTTGACAACATCACAAAAGCAAGCAGATGGGCGTTCAATCTTGCGATGAACGCGGGCGTCCTGACAAAAGAAACAACAGAGGTAATGATCATTAAAGCTTTCAATGACGCAAAGGCATTGGCTATTAGCCAGGACATAATGGCTGATGCGGTTGCAGAGCAAGTTTTAGCAAAAGCTGACACGCAGGCAAAGAGCGTGAAGTCAGCTGCACAATTATAATTTAGGAGGGATACAAAATGGAATACATCTATGCTGCAATGTTGATCCACAAAGCAGGAAAACCAATCGACGAAGCTACTTTAAAAAAGGTGTTAGAGGCTGCTGGCGTTGCTGTAGATGAAGCAAGAGTCAAGGCGACTGTTGCTGCATTACAAGGCGTTAACATTGATGAGGCTATTGAAAAAGCTGCTGTTGCCGCTCCTGCTGCTGCACCTGCTGCAGAAGGCGGAGCTCCGGAAGCCAAAGAAGAGAAGAAAGAAGAAGAGAAGAAGGAAGAAGGCAAGAGCAAAGAAGAAGCAGCTGCCGGACTGGGATCCTTGTTCGGTTAATTTTTTATTTTTTATTTTTTGATTTTAAAATAAAGACGACTTAAAAGTATTACAAGATGGACATGCCAACGGAAACAAATCCGGAACTAGAAAAGTGTGAAGTTGAGATTGCTCAGCTCAAGGAAAAGTACAACATTCTCTATAAAGAGAAAGAAAAGTGGGCTGAGAGAAAGAGCGAGATTTCTGAACAGATAATAAAGATAATAAGGGAAGTCAAGCGCTTCAAGCAGAGCAGGAACAGCTTTAATTCTCATATAAAGGAACTGAAAGAGCAGAGAGACGCTCACAATGAAAAGATAAAACAGGCTCTTGATATGATAAAACTCTTGAATAATCAGACTAGGCAGATGAAGAGAAAAGCAGGCATCAAGGATGATCCTATGAAGATAAAGGAGAAGCTGGACAAATTGAACACGAGGCTGGAGACAGAGGCTCTTACCTTTGCAAAAGAAAAGGCGCTGATGAAGCAGATAAAGGACGCCAGGAAAGAGTTCGGCCAGGTAAAGGAAATAACAAAGGTCTGCGAAAAAATAGACAATGAAAAGCAGAAAGTGAAGAAGATAAAGCAGGATGCAAAGGAGCTGCATAACAAGATACAGCAGATCGCAAAGAAGAGCGAGGAAAGGCATCTTAAGCTTCTTGAATTGAGCAGGGAAGTCGATGAACTTAAACTGAAGGAGGAAGAGGCAAGCAAGAAATTTTCAGAGAAGAAAAAGGAATGCGCAAAACTGGAGACTGTTCTTAAAGACGATCTTCAGAAAACATCAGAGATAAAGAAAAAAGAAAAGAAGAAAAGGGACAAGCAGAAGAAAAAGGAGAAAGAGAAAGTCGAAAAAAAGATCGGAGACAAAAGAAAACAGGTAGAAGAGAAGCTTAAGTCGGGCAAGAAGCTGACAAAAGAGGACATCCTGCTCCTTCAGAGCTGATGATTCTTGTTCTATGCATTTTTAAATAAAGTAGAAAACAATTTAAATTCATTACAAACCCTTACATAGGGTGAATTAAAAATTACACTGGATGTTAAATGCCTGACAGTTGTTGGAGCCAGTTATAATGATGACGGCTGGGGAAAAATTCCTAAGTACAGGTTCTTTCCTTGGATTTTCAAAAAGCGCGTAGAAGTTGATGTAAATGAGAAGATAAACAAGGCTTACATCAGGCACAGGGATAAGCTGAAGCGAGAAGTTCCAGAACACACTATTCTAAGGGATCATGGCGAGTTTAAGGATCGATTAAAGCATCACATCATCATTGCAGGGTTTCCTGCGTCTGCTTTTACATTGATGAATGTCAGCAAAGCAGAACACATACCGTTCGGACCGATGGTCAGCAATAATGATGGCGGGCAGATATTAGAGGAATTCAATGGCATATACGCCCCGCAGGAAAGATACGATACAAAATTTGTTTTTGTTCATGAAGGCCCTCCTTCTGAATGGAAATTGAGCGAGACATTCAGGAAAGGCCATGCTGCATGGATAAAAGAATTTCCTGATATAGACCCGCACACGCTTTTGTTTTTGCTGAATGGAGATACTCCGCTTCAAACAAGATTGGATGAAACAGTCACCCATCCTGATATTGATGGCTACAAGGCAATCATGGAGTTCAACAGCAAGGAAGCGATTTTTGGAGTTGATTTTGAACAGCATGAAGATGGCGGCTGGTGGCACAGGAGATATCACGCGATCGATACTGGCAGAAGATTGTTCTATAAAGAAGGCAATGGAGGATTTTTCGATTTCATGGTTGCAAAACCATTCATTGACGCAGGGTATGATGCAAGAAAATCCGCTCAAAAAAAGAACGAGTCTTTTGTCAAAAAGATTGTTAGGGACATGATTGCATCAGGAAGATGGAAACAAGGATTGCGAATGATTGGGAAACATTTCGGAACCCTTGGCCCGGTATTAGTGAGGCACGTTCTTAAGAATTACATTGTCCCAGAAGCGGTCAGGGAGAGGCATGTTTTCAAGCACAGGATTCCGTTTGAGACCTGGGAAGATTTTGGAGGCCTTTTGATGGAAGGTCCTGTGAAGATCAAAATACATAATGATGTTACAAAATTGATTGATATAGATTCTTATGAGGACTGGGATTTTGTCTGCGGTCTGTTTGAATTGGCAGAGAAATTCGGCTACAAGAAATCAGATGTATATCCTCATTGGGATGAACTGCAGGAGTTTGCACCAGCAGTTCCTAGACTGATTGAAAAAGGAGTGAAGATGGCAGACCTCAACTACATAAGATATCTGTTCTCACTGCATCCTAATCTTGCAGGCAAATTTCCTTACGACGAAAAAGGCAACTATGAATCAAAGATCTGGCCTGAAGGACAGATCAGAAAAGGAATAGAGCATCTCGCCAAGATGAATGCAGATATCAAACAAAAAACCCAGAGAACAGATGTTGCATGATTATTTCTTGAATTCTGTATAGCCGCACTTTCCGCAGTAGGCCCTGTCCTTGTGCTGCGCCAGAAAAACGCCTTTTCCGCATTTAGGGCATGTCTGTCTTTTTCTTTCCAATTTGTCTCCCTTGACTTCGTATACAGTTGATAATCGCGCTTTGACCTTTTTTGCCATTTTCTTTATTTTTTCTTTTTAGTTTCCTTTTTTATTCTTTTTCTTCAGCGGGTTTTTCTGCTGGTTT
>WJKV01000048.1 GCA_014728875.1 Candidatus Woesearchaeota archaeon
GTTCGATGTCAAGAATTTCGGCCTGGATGCAAAGACAACAAAGGTTCTGCTGGAAACAATAAAGCAGAGGATGAAGCCGGCAGAGCTGGAGATAAAAGGCACATTCGACATGAAGACATACGAGCCAGAAGGAGTGGAGCATCTGAGAGAAACAATGAAGAAGATGGAGCATCCTCAGATAACTGTCAAATACCTCGGCGGAGGAAAATACAGTTTCCAGATCAAATCAACAAATTATGACGATGCAGAGGATCTTTTCTCAAAGCACATACAGAACATAGTGGAAGAGTTCGGGAAAACCGGCGGCGAGATTAAAATAGAAAGAGATTAAGATGTACAGATGCGATTCCTGCGGCACTTATACTTTAGAGCAAGCCTGTCCGAAATGCAGGCAAAAAACAAAGATTATTAAACATTCAAGATTTTCAATTGAGGACAAGTACGGCAAATACAGAAGGAAGGCAAAAAATGGAGACTAAATGGACAGCAGTACAGACATTGAAGATAAAAAAACTGAAGAATCCTGTTCTTATAGAAGGGCTTCCAGGCATCGCGAACGTGGGAAAGATCGCAGTGGATTTCATGGTGGACAACAAGAAAGCAAAGAAGCTGTATGAAATAACGTCCTACCTGCTTCCCCATTCTGTCTTTATTCAGGAGAACAATCTTGTGGCCCTGCCCAAGTTGGAGATATACCTGCTCAGGCTCAAGGAGAGGGATGTCTTGTTTCTGGCAGGGGATGTACAGCCGATAAATGAATACGGATGCTATACTTTCTGCGACAAGATTCTTGAGATATGCCAGAAGCACGGCGTCAAGGAGATCGTAACTCTTGGCGGAATAGGGCTGGGCAAGGTTCCTACAAAACCGAAAGTTTATGCAACTGCGAACAACAAGAATGTTTTGACAAAGTTCAAGAAAGCAGGAAACATCAATGCAAAACCATACGGGGTTATCGGCCCTGTCGTCGGTGTCACCGGCCTGCTAGTGGGTCTTGCCGGAAAAAAGAAAATAAGCACGATCGCCCTGCTTGCAGAGACCTTTGCGCATCCCATGTATCTTGGAATGCAGGGCGCAAGAGAACAGCTGATAATCCTTAACAAGATGTATGACCTTAAGCTTGACCTGAAGAACCTTGAGAAAGAGATAAAAGAGATAGAAGAGGAACTGATGCTCAAGACAAAAGAGATGGCAAAGCTTACAAAAAAAGGCAAGGAAAAACAGCTCACCTACATCGGGTAAGTTTTATAAAGCAACCTTATTAGAATTCTACTATGGACAATAGACAGATAAAGGCAATCTGCGTCAATGCAGGAAAGAGATACAAACTGGTAGATGCTGTTGTTTTTCCGGCTGACAAGATTAAAATGGGGAACTGGATAAGACTGAAGTGCCAGTTCGGCTGCGACAGTTATGGAGAGTCACACAGCTGTCCTCCTGCTGTAAAAGACATGATGAAGGACATTATTTCTGATTACAAGAAAGCTGTCCTGCTCGTATTCAAGACAGACAGCATTGGAAAAAATAAAAAAATAAAAAAAACAGACTACAGCAGAAGTTTCGCACGAATCTACAGCGGAATGCTCGCTGTTGAAAGAGCGCTTTTTGTCAACGGTTTCTATAAAGCATTCGGAATGGGGCCCGGACCTTGTCCTATCTGCAAGGAATGCGCTTTTCCCAGGGCGTGCAGGCATCCTAAGTTGAAACGGCCTGCAGTAGAGGCAATGTGCATCGACGTGTTCCAGACTGTAAAGAATGTCGGGAAGAAAATAGCAGTCCTCAAGGACAAGAAGCCAGAGCACAACAGTTATTGTCTAGTTCTGGTTGAATAAGCTTTAAATAACACATTATAATTTTAGGTTAGAATGGCAACAAAAAAATTCAAAGGGGACAGATACTACGACGCGATTGTGGATTATATGCGAGGACACGCGATAACTGGAAATGCAGAACAGACACATTATTCAGGGGAGCAATGGACATGCCCTGATAAAGGCCTGTACGAACTGGACGAAACATGGCAATTGAGAGGCGTTGAGGTTGCCATACACAGGAGCCAGTTTGCGCAAATTACTGTTGACACAGAAAATGAAGAAGTGCTTCAGGAACTGGAAAAAGCTGCTTTAACAGCAGATTCAGTAGCAGATGAATAGTTCTTTTATAAAGACCTTATAAATGGTTTTTTGTTATCACCTGCCAGGGGCAAAAAATAGAAAGATTTATATACTAGTTATACTTTTAGTATTGTATAATGGTAAAAAAAGAGGTCGGGTAAGAACAGTCTTTCTTCCCCCAAACACCCCTAGATTTTCTATGCCCGGCTTCTTAAATACCTATTCTAGATTGTGTTTACCCTGATGCTTTGAGCATAACCGTATGGATTGCAGAGAGCAGTGTCCTGCATGTCGCATACAGCCTTTACATTGAATATGTGGGTTGTGCCTTTTGGCGCGCCCAAGGGCACCATGATTGGTATTCTTACTATCTTGCGCTCAGATTTTTCAATGGCATAGGGACCGAGCTTGTCAAAAGACATTACTGCCGGATCTATGTCATGGTCTGCCAGACTGATCTCCTGGCCAGTGTTGGTTTCTATTGATTTTGCATATTCAATCTCAACCTCGAAATTACTGCCAACACCAAGATGATTCTTTATTCCCATGCCGAATGCAAATACTTCTCCTCTTTTCAAGTCTGCCTCATAGATAGGAAGGCTAACTTTTGATCTTGTCTCCAGGAGCTCTCTTTCTATCTGCTGCTGGATCTGCGCTTCTATCACGCCTTCTGTAAGCTCTGTCTGTGACTGCGCCTGCAGGAAGAAAGTAAGCGCAAAAACAAGGACCACTCCTATAGTTATCATTATTGTTATGAATCTTACTGATAAAATGATTGCCCCTCTCTTGTCCATTCTAATCTACCACAGTATAAATCTTGTGCAGAGGACCATATCTTGTCGAACCGCACAACACTTCCACATTAAAGGAAAAGGTCCATCCGCTGACCGCGCCGACGTCCGGCCTGATGAGGACGGGCACTATCTTTTTGTCGTTCTGCCCTATCTGATATGTCGATTCATCAAAATACCAGGTCGAGATCTCTGCAGCGTTCGCAGGCACCAGATTGTTCTGCGCATCGACTGCAATGTCAAATTCAGTCCTCACCTTGAACTCTCCTGATGCGCAGTCCTTGTTCTTGATGCCAATGGCATATATTGCAACATCGCCCCTTTGTACTGTCTTGAAAGTAGAAGGAATGATCACTTTTTCCCTCCCTGTGATCAACAATGTGTTGAGCCTCTGCTGGACATCCTCGCTTATCTTTCCTGTTATCTCTTCTCCTTCGCCGAATATCTGCGTAAATATAAAGATCCCCAGAATCAGGATGACGACTGCTATTGTTATAAATACAATAAAATTAACACTTAATTCGATAGCTGCTTTTTTGTGCTTCATTGTATAGATAATTGTGTTATTTATTGAAAATTGACGCAATTATTTAATAAGCGGATCTCATACGAAATCCACTATAATCATAAAAAGAAAAATAAAATCAATATCTGATGATTTCGTATTCCTTGACAATTATTATCAGCAAGACCACCAGCACAATCGCGCCTGCGACTATCAGCAAGAGTCCGTTGGTCCAGTCGAGCTGGAACAGCTTGTACAGACCGTAAGCCATGATAATGAATCCCAGCCATAGGAACTTGTCAAGCACGAGCTTCAAAATATCGAATTCTTCTTGCCTTGTTAGTTTCTTTTTAGCCATTGAACATCACCTATATGATTGATACCAGCAATTCGATAGTGTTGACCTGAGGCTCTGCTTCTGGACAACCGCCTGTCACTGTGATCGGGAACTTTACAGTGTCAGGAACTGCTGTGCTTTCTGTCCTTATGTTGATAGGCACGATCCCTACATCGTTCTGCTCGACCCTCTGCGTCTCGAATGTCTGTATCGTGATCGCTTGGCCTTCACAATTTATCTCTCCAAGCCCTGCAAGAGATTCACAGGTCTCTGCCGGCTCTACTGTGTATTCCAAGGTGCCGCAGCCGAGATCATTCCGTATGCCGAGATACACTGTCTTCTTGCTGCTCTTTTCTATCTCAACATTGAAAGTGCTTAATGCCAAAGGCTCTCTTGACGTTTTCAATCGGTCGATCAGCTGCACCTTGATTTCCCCGCTCACTTCTTCAAACTCTTCTGTGACTCCGCCGAATGTCTTCTTCATGAATGCCAGCCCCAGACCGAGCATGGTGATGGCCAGAATCAAGACTACTACAGCATTTATCGACAGGTTCAAAGAAGCCTTTTTAGAAAATTCAATTCTGATGTGTTTGCCGCTCCTGGTTCTTCTAATCACACTGGATCACCTCTTTTTTAACAAGCTTATTTTAAATATAATTTATAAGCGAATATAATCAGCTCATCTTTATAAAC
>WJKV01000049.1 GCA_014728875.1 Candidatus Woesearchaeota archaeon
GAATATCAGGATCCAGAATCCCAGCAGAAAGAACACGCCTCTTCCTATCCTGCCTGTGTAGAAATGTCCGATTCCCAGTATGCCTATCAGGCCCAGCAGCAGCTCAAGCAGGACAGCGGCAACAGGGCTCTTTTTGATTCCTGCTGGTTTTGGTCTAACAGCAGGCCTTGCAGCAGGTCGCGCAGTAGTTCTTGCAGCTTTCTTTTTCGCAGGCTTTCTTGATGGTTTTCTTGCTGTTTTTCTTTTTGCAGCAGTTTTCCTTTTAGAAGCTTTCTTTTTGACGGTCTTTCTTTTAGGCGCCTTTCTTTTAGAAGTTCTTTTGGTTTTTCTTTTAGCCATTATGAATTCACCTATCCCCCAATGATAGTGTGAATTAACTGCTTTTGGTATATAAATCTTTCTGTTTAAGCTGAAAGACCAAGATTTGCCAGGACAATGTCAGGAGAGAATTCCTGCAGATCCTCATAGCCCTGCCCCACGCCGAAATAAAGGATGGGCTTGTTTGTCACATAAGAGATGGATATTGCTCCCCCGCCCTTGTCATCAACATCTGTCTTTGAAAGTATGATCCCGTCAATCCCCACATGCTCTTTGAATTCCTTTGCCTGCTCTACAGCATCATTGCCTGTCAATGCATCGCCTACAAAAACCTTCAGGTCAGGCTTGCTGACTCTCACGACTTTGTGAAGCTCTTCCATCAGATTGACATTGCTGTGCTGTCTTCCTGCAGTATCTATCAGCACAACATCTATCTTTTTCGCTTTTGCATGCGCGACAGCGTCATAGCAGACAGCGGCTGCATCGCTCCCGTATTCGTGCTTTATCAGCTTGATGCCGAGATTGTTCGCATGCTCTTCAAGCTGTTCTATCGCAGCGACCCTGAAAGTGTCTGCTGCAGCCATTATGCAGGTCAGCCCGTTGTCCTGCAGTTTCTTTGCAAGCTTCGCAAGAGAGGTGGTTTTTCCAACACCGTTTATCCCTACAAATACAATCACAAAAGGCTTTTCTTTCTTTTGTTTTATTCTTTCTATCAAGTTTATCTTTTCAACATCAAAAAGCTCTCTTATGCTGTCCTTTAAAGTGTCTTTTATGATCTTTTCTATGCCCAGCCTGCTGATCTTTTCCTCGCAGAGCTGTTTCTTAAGATCGTCCTTGACTTTGTCTATCACTTCAACAGCAACATTGTTCTCCATCAAGACAATCTCCAGGTTCCAGAACAGGTCATTGAATTTCTCATCAGAAAGCCTGGTTTTTACAACACCTTCTCTTATCCGTTTGAAAAATCCTTTTTTCTCTTTAGGTTTTTCTTCTATGATTTTAAGTTCTTCTTTAAGTTCTGGTTTTGGCTTTTCTTTTTTTATTTCTTCTTTAATTTCTGGTCTCTCTTTTACTTCTGGTTTGGCTTCCGGCTTCTTTATCTCTGGTTTGGCTTCTTTTTTGACTTCCTCTTTTACAGCAGGTTCTTCTTTGATCTCTTTTTTTATCTCTTCTTTCTTTTCTTCTTTGATTTCCGGCTTGACTTCTGGCTGTTCTATCTTTTCTTTTTCTTCTATAGGTTCTTCTATTCTTTCTTCTGCTTTCTCTTCTACTTCTTCCTCTACTTTCTTGCTGAACTTTCCTACTGCATCCTTCAGTTTATTTTTTAAGAACTTAAACATGTTTATTCTCCCATCTGCAGCTGCATAGTCTGCACCTGCGCGCTCATGTTCTCGAACTGTTCTGCAAGCTGCTCCCTCACTTTGACTATTTCTTTTTTCTGGTCCTCTACAAGCTTTTTTGTCTCTTCTATTGTCTTCTCGACAGCCGTTCCTCCTCCGACATTCAGCACGACATTCTTGTTCTCTTCAAGCTTTGTCTTGAGAAAGATGCCCGATGCGAGCGGAGCCAGCATCTCGCTCCCTGTCTCTGCCTTTGGGATCTCGTTCAATGCAGCTTCTGTCTGGGAAAGCTCTTCTATCTGCGCATCAACCTGCTGTATCTGCTGCTGGAGCTGCTTCAGCTGCTGTCCCATCATCTGCAGTTCCATGTAAGCCTGCCTAAGTTTCTGCTCTTTTTGCTCTTCTGTCTCTTTTGATTGTTCTTTTGCTTGGTTTTTTTCTTGTTTTTTAGCCATACTATATCACTCCTTGATTCTTATCGCATCCTCGAACATGAGGATCTCGTCACCCCTCACCTTGCTGGAAATAACATAACCCTTGTTGTTCGCAAACACGCCGCTTCTTATGTAAGGGCTGCCTGCGATCGTGCCCGGGATCAGCTCTATGTTCAGCAGCTTCTGCAGATCTGCGAGCTGCTTCTTTGTGATGTCCTCGTGCACAAAACCTCCCTTTGAATTGACAGCTGCAAGACTGCCCACATTCGTATGCCCGCCTATCTCGCCGGGGACAACCCTGACTTTCAATGCCTGCCTTATCTGTTTCTTTACAACTGCCGAGAACTCAGGATTCACAAAAGCGCCGCTGTCATTCGCAAGTATATTGTTCCCGAGACAGTTGAGGTCAGTCTTTATCACCTTGAAATCTATCTCGTACTGTTTGCTGAAATCCTGCAGGTCCTTGAACTCCTCATGGAAGATGTAGTCAGGAACAAGCACGCAGTTGTTGTTTCCTGCCATGAACACGCCAACAAGATCAGTTCCTGCAATCGACAGGTTCTCGACAGGCACCTCCAATGCGCCCTCTATCTTCTTCAGATACTTCTTTTTTACATTGCTTCCTACAAAACATATCCTGTCATTGCAGTAGCCGAAAAGCCCCACATTCGTTATATTGTCGAAACGCAGTTTATATACACCCATATCGTCGACAGAGTTCACTATAGTTTATAAAGGTTTTGGGAATAAATTTTTTAAATCAGAAAATAAGAAATAAAAGAAAAAAGAATGTTTATCTTCATTCCATTGTCTGATGGACCACGTCCTCTTCTGTCACGCTGTTCGACAGCACTTCAAAGGTCCACATCTTTGGATCTTTTGCATCGACATCCTTAACAACCTGTGCTGCAACACCGTAATAATCGTATAGGTTCATGATGTTTGTCTTTCCGTCTTCTTTATATTCTACAACGGCCGTGTTCCTGTTGAACATTGTTTCAGTGCCGGTCTTGTCGCCGCAGCCGAGCATCTTGGCCCAGTCCATCGGAGTGAACACATAATAGTCGTCGTATTCAACATCGAACGGCTTGTTCAGGTCGTCGCATCTTACCCTGTCCTCGCAGTATGCGATGGCTTCTTTTGTGTCTGTGTCAAGATAGACCGCATTGAAATATTCTCCTCTGGTGAACTTGGATGCTTCCGGAAGAATGATCTTCATCTTGCTGTCCTTCACATACACTTCAGACTCTTCCCTGAAATAAGGAGGCTTCCTCATCAGATAGCGGAGCTGTTTTGTTTTTTCTGCCTTGTCCAAAAGCTCCTTCACTTCAGGATCATGGCAGCCTGTGTTAATGTCAACAACGCTTTCTCCTGTGACAGATTCCATTCCTGCATCTTCAGGAACGTCCTTTACTTTTTTCTCTTCAGCAGGCTCTTCCGCCTCGACAGGTTTTTCCTCGCCAGGAGCCGGCGGCGGTGAAGGAAGCTCAACAGTTTTCTCTTCTGTCTCCTCTGTCTCTGCAGCTTCTTCCTCTGCAACAGGTGTCAGTTCTGTCTTTCCGCCGCACGCTGTGATGAACAGGCTCGCGACGATAAGCAAAACTATTGCAAATGCTAATTTCTTCATATTAATACACCTCCAATCGTAACGTCCCTCTCAGGACATGTTGTTTTGAATATCTCGAAAGAGTATGATTTTCCTGCAGTCTTTACTTTTGCAGGCAGGTTGTAGAAATCGTATACCTGCATCTCTACATTCCCATATTCGAGAGACTTAACATTTCTTCCCATGAACGTGGTGGTTCCTGTAAATCTTGCAGAATACGGAATTTGTTTTGCCCAGTGCATAGGTGTCTTGAGCCTCAAGAAACGGTCAAAATCGATATCAAAAGGCTGGTTGAAGTTCATGCTGCATTTGATTCCGTCTGCACACACTGCTTTTGCAGTCTCATCGCTGAAATCAATAAATATCTGCGTGTAAGAGTCCTTTTCATCGCTCTGCAGGCTCGAGAACTTCAATCTCATCTTATTGCCCCTGATAAAGACTTCGCAATCATCGAACCGCCCTCCAAGCTCCCTGTAAAAATAATGGATGTCGTCTGTGCTTTCACCTGCTTTTCTTATCTCTGCAATCTCTGGATCAACACCTTCAGGCACAGTCTCTTCTGTTTCTTCAGGTTCTGCTTCTTCTGCAGTCTCTTCTGGTTCCGGCTGCTTGTATTCTTCAACTTCTTTTTCTTCTTCTGCCGGTTCTTCATATTCTATCTCTATGTCTTCTGCTTCTTTTTCCAGGTCCATCAGCTCCTCTGCTTCTTCTATTGTCTGCTCCATCTCTTCTGCTTCTTCAACAGGCTTCAGCTCATAAGAAGCACAGCCGGATACAAGCAATGCTATCAGAATTATACATACAGCGATTGTTACTTTGAAGCCCCCCATTATTACTTGCTTTAAATGACCGGATTATATAAACGTTTCCATTTAAATAAAAAGAATAAAAAGAATAAACTATTTCTTTTTCTTTTTTGCTGCTCCACTCTTCTTTTTCGCGCCGCCGCCCATGATTCTGCACATGGTGGTCCCGCACTTAGGGCATTTGCCTTTCATAGCTTTTCTTCCGTTCTTAAGAGTGGTTTCTTTTGGATCCTTCATCTGTTGTTTTTTCTTACATTTCACACAATACGCTTCCATTCTATCTTCCCTCCTTTATGTCAGTATGATGAATATCACACTTTTTTGCATACAGAAGCTTCATTAGTTTAAAAACATTTTGATTTTTTATATTAAAAATAACAGAATTTAGGTTATCACTCTTTAGTTGAAAAATTATCTGTCTTTCTTCTTGTCTTTCTTCTTTCCCTTGCCCAGACTTCAAAATCGTCCTCTAACTGCCTGCTGTTTCCGTTGGTTTTTTGCTTTTGCTTGCCAACAGGACCGCTGTTGAATCTTTCAGTGCCTGTATTTATCTTTCTGCCGTTCTTTCTTGCAAACTCTCTTCTCTCAGGCCCCAGTCTTCTGCCCCTGTGCTCTGCATAAAGATGTGAGATCTGATCATACAATTCTCTAAGCGACAGCCTCTTTCTGTTGTCAAGCTGTGTTGCCTGTATGACGATTTTCTTCAGCATCCTTGCCAAAGGACTATCTTCTGATATCCTGTCATAGTCGAACGGAGAGACACCGCCTGCGAATAGTGAATAAACGCCCATAAGCTGTTTTATCGAATTCTTCTCATTGACAAGCTCTCTGCCTGTGTATCTTGTGCTGTCTTTAATGTGCTCAAAAGGCCTTAGGCCCGTCATCAGTTCGTAAACTGTTGCACAGATAGCATAAGCCTCGCTTTTCCCGCCCGGCGCTCTTGCAACAAAAGTCGCCTTTTCTTCAACATCGCTTACGTCCATTCCGCCGTATAGTGCGACCAATTCAGGAGCTGTGTATATTACAGAGCTTAATCCAACATCAGTCAACAGGTCAGTAACTTCTTTGTTTTTCGCGTCATTATCTCTTTCTTTGATTGCAGTTTCCAATGGCTTAAAGACTTCTTTTCTTCTTGCGCTTCCCAGATCTACCAATATAGGCTGTCCGTCTGTCCTGATTATCAAGTTGTCTGGTTTAAAATCTCCGTATAGGAAACCGTTCCTGTTCATGTGCATCAAAGCATTTGCACAGCCTGCTAGATAGTCAAGCAACAGTTCTGAGTTATACTTTCCATTGTGTTTTTTCCTTGAAGACGCTTCAACATATTCCATAATAATCGCAGGTACAACAAATCTGTGTAACGATTTCTGTGCTGCCATGTCTTCTACACTTTTCGGCATCAACGGGCTTGAAATATAGCCTTTCATATGGACAATATTGTTATTGCCATTTTTTAATGCCTTAAATACTTCTATTTCATTGTTCATCTCAACTGCTCTTTTTACAAGTGTAGACGGATCAAACGAATTTGTCTTATGATTATATCCATTAGGAAGTTTGACAACAAATTTCAGGTCTTCTGGAAGAACATTGCCTTCATATCCAATATCAGCCGGTCTTACACCCGGAGCCAATCTTGCAGTATATGCTACGCCCTGCGCACCGGCTGCCAGTTCATCTTCAATCTCAAATATATCGAATCTTGTTCCTTTTTTGATAAAATCAGAATATCCTTCCCTCATGATTATCTGGTCCAGATTAAACGGGACCTGGACATACTCGTCTCTACGTCCATCTTTTACAGGCACTTTCAATTCACATATTCTGTACATGGGAGTAGTTTCCATTGTTTCTTCTATATCTTCAAAGCCAACTCCCCTTAGAATCTCAATCTCACCTCTTGCCTTGCCTGATTATTGATAAGGCATCCAGATATATAAATCTTCTGCACGCCTTAAATCAGCATTTTTAAGCTTTTGAGGCAGATAGCCCCCAATTAGGCTTTTGTTCGGTTTATACTCATTTTATTGGGTTAGAAGTATATAAAGCTTATGGTTTTTTGTCTCCATTTAGTGACGACTCAACCCTTTGCAGCAATGAAATAATACATTGTCTGCGGATTGTCAACATAGCAGAAAAGCCTGTTTCCGAAGCGCAGATAATCTCTTGTCTGTAGCTGATGAGGGACGCCCGGCGCCAAAGGCTTCAACTTGAGCAGATCGTCTTTTTCAAGGGAGATGTCAGGTGTCAATACATAGGTCTTGTTCTTGCTGTTGTTGTCTACCAGATAAAAGGCTGTCTGCCTTCCTTCTGTTTCCACACGCATGATCCTCGCGTGAAGGCCGGATACCACATGGTCATGGATTATGATGTCGCTGATAGCTTCCCTTCCGATAGTGACGTGAGGATCCTTGTTCGCAGGCTGTTCAACTCTTGAGCCTGCAATGACATAACTTCTCCATATCCTTTTTCTGACAGGATGTATGTCAGACTCAAGAAAAACAGCGCCTGCATTTGACTTCTTGCTTGCAGGATTCGGATCAGTAGGTGTCATGAACTCAGGAGTGATCTCCTTGTGCGGTTTGCTGGGATTGATTATCTCCACAAGAAAAGGGACGCCCTCAAATGCCTTGAAGAATCTTTCCTGACTTCCAAAATACACCTGCCTGTACTCTCCCAAGGTCTTCAAGTCCAGCGGATTCTCTCCTGATTCTCTCTCTGCCATGACATGAGAGACTGATGCATAATTTATAAAACTTATCGAACAGCAAACTTAATAAAGAAATCCTCTCAATAAGAAACCATGAAATACATCATCGAGCATCTGGACGAGGATCTTTCACAGTGGAGCATGTGGGAGTACGAGCAGATATCAAAGACAGTCGGAAAAGAAAACTTGATTTTTTCTAACTTACACAGCATCAAAAACAAACAGAATCTAGAAAAACTAAAAGATTTAGGAGAAACAAAAGAAGAACCGATAAACGAATTGAAACAAATAGATCCCAAACGTGCGTGCTTGCTGGATCCGTCGGCCGAAAGAACACTTTGTCCAGAGGACGCAGACAAGTTCGACTTTCTTATCTTCGGCGGGATCTTGGGAGACAATCCCCCGCAGAAGAGAACAGAAAAACTACTTTCTCCCCGTCTGCCAGGAATACAGAAAAGAAATCTTGGAGACATGCAGATGAGCACTGACAACGCAGTGAAGACAGCAAAGATGATCGTCGAGGACGGGATCCCGTTTGATAAAATAGAATTCATCGACAACTATGAACTGAAGATAACAGAAAAAGAATCAGTCGTCCTTCCGTACCGTTATCTATTCGAGGATAACAAGCCCTTCATGCACAAGAAACTTCTTAAATATCTTAGAGAACATCCGTTTGGTTAGTTAGATTAATAAAGGAACTGATTCTATTATATTATCATGAAAATAAGGAAGGCAAAAAAAGAGGACTTCAAGGAATATCATGAGATCAGAAAAGAAGATTGGGATGAATATTTGAAACAGCAAGGGAGCAAAAGAAAGATTACTTCTAATCAAATAAGAAAGGAGTTCAATAAGTTTGTGACTACAAAAAACCACCTTATGCTCCTATGTAAAAAAGATAAAGAAGTAACAGGATATTTGATAGGAACTTTTATCAAGAATCCTTATGACAAATTAGGCTATGTTGACAACCTGTATGTCAGAAAGGAATTCAGAAGACGCGGAGTGGCAGGCAAGCTGTTGAAAGAATTCATCAGAATAATGAAAACAAAAGGCGTTGACAAAATCCAGCTGGGCGCAGGAAAAGAAAACAGAGGAGCCTTAAAGTTGTACAAAAAACTTGGATTCGAGATAAAATTCTATGAGATGCAAAAGCAGATATAAAACGCCGCGGCCCGGATTCGAACCGGGATATCCCGAAGGAAAGCGGTTTTCGAGACCGCCGCAATGCCGGATTATGCGACCGCGGCAAAAAGATGCCCCCGCCGGGAAATTCATCGAAACTCCGTTTCACTGAGTATTGAAGCGTAGCTTCAAATTTGAACCCGGGTCTTCGCCTCGAGAGGGCGGAATGATTGGCCGGACTACACCACAGGGGCATAAAGCTTTTGATTAAGATTCTCTTTAAAAAGCTTTTCACAGAAAGCTTAAATAATCGTCACTTTTTCTTTTCTGCGGTTTAAGATGAATTGGGACGGAATACCTGACGAGAGGAAAAAATATCTTCAAGGTCTGGTCGGAAGCGTAGCAGATTATGAAATATTTTTAGGCCATGACATTGACAATGCAGAACTCGGAAAACAAAAAATACCATTCTATGAAAAGATTGCTCAGATAGGAGACAGGCTTGGCCACAAGATATTTGTTCCCTACCGCTCCACAAAGTTCCCGGGAGACCCTGACGAACTAAGTCCAGAAGACACCCACGACCTGCTGGCAGAAGTCATGATCCCGCACTGCAAGCTCTTGATTTGCTATCTTGGGATCAATTCAACTTCAGTAGGGCATTTCATCGGAAAAGCTATGGGCATGGGGAAAGAATTGATCTACTTTCTTGAAGAAGATACGAGATTAGAAACAGTAGAAGAGATTGAAAGAATAGTGCTGGGCCTCCATCCAGAAGACAGGGAAAATGTCTTGAGACAGCCAAGAGTTCTGTTCAACAGAACAGTTACAGGAGAATTATACAGGTATCCTCATATCAAGGAGATCTTCAAGTTCAGGACAGAAAAAGAATGCCT
The DNA here is from genome assembly GCA_014728875.1 of Candidatus Woesearchaeota archaeon. Classification (GTDB taxonomy): domain Archaea; phylum Nanobdellota; class Nanobdellia; order Woesearchaeales; family WJKV01; genus WJKV01. Next base: position 9,239 of record WJKV01000049.1, read on the forward strand.
GCATAAACTAGAAGCCGCAATCAAAAGACATCTGATCACTTGAAGGCCTTGCTGACTTTCTGGCTCCAGAATGAAGGCAGTTCATTGGACACGAATCCCTGGAACTTGCTCGAATGTATGTATGTCAGGCCCTTGTCATCGCTGTGTTCTTCGAAGTCGTCTGCGACTTTCTCATAGATGTTCTTTATGATCTTTCGCTCGAAATCCTTTTGCAATAAAGAGGAAGGCTTCATGACAAGGAAGTCTGCCTGCCTCAAAACATTTACTTCCAAATTGGAAGAGTTTTGCGTGATGAACAGTACGCTCAGGTTCTTGTGCCTCGCGATCATCAACAAGTCTGACAATAATTGGTTGGCAGTGGACATAGATTTCCTCGAGCTGAACACGATTCCTCCTTCATCTATAAGAACGACAGAATCATTTTTTATCTGGTTTATATTCTCTACAACACTTATCCAGCCAGGAAGATCCTCTTTCCTGAAGCCCATTGCATAAACATTCTTATTTGTCTTTGTCCTGAAATTTTCTAATAATTTCATACCGATTGCGCTCTTTCCACTGCCCCTCGCCCCAATTATTATTCCTATGACACTCTCTTTCCCTAACAGTTCTGATTCAAACTTAGAAACATTCCCTTTTATCTTTTTTATCTCTGTCAATGCAGAATAATTTGCATCTATCTTCGGCCTTTTCTTTTCTATCTTCTTTTCCATTCTCTTTTCCAGTTTTTTTGCTGCGTTCTTTTTCGCTCTTCTTGTGCCCAGCCTGACAAAGAATCTCACTGCAATGAAACCGCCCTTGCAGGTGTAAAAGACGCCTTTCGCAGCACATGCTATTAATTTTCCTACAATTCTCCAGAAGCCTGCCTTTTTCTTTCTTCTTTTTGCAGTCCTTTTTCTTTTCTTTGCCATCTTCTGTCTAAAGAAATCAAGAAATTATAAATTTAACTCTTTTTCTTTGATACCTTGATCAGCATGATTATTATCAAAATCATCAATGCGATCAGACCGATCTGCATGTACAATCTGCTGTAATCCTTCCTGGGCTCTTCTTTTACAGGCTGCACAGGCTCAGGTGCAGGTTCAGGCTGCAACTCAGGCTCTTCTCCTGCAGGCTCTCTCGGCCTTATCTCTTTCCTTACAATCTCAGGCTCTTCTGGCTCTTCTATTATTACTTCGATGTATTCCTCTTTCTGGGGATCATGAACTGTCATGGCAGAGGCATACCTCGGATCCCAGCCATGCCCGCCTCCTCCTGACCATTTGCCTTCTGACGGCCCCTCTGCTTCTCCAGCAGGCCCAAAAACACCAAAAGGAGAAAGAGAAGTCACTTCTGCACATATAATATCAGCGTCAACATCCCTGAAACTGGTCCTGTCCACCCACCTCTCAGGCGGAACATCCTCCCAATGGAACAATTTATGGCCAGGCTTCACATCAAAACCGCTCGCGCATATAGTCACAGTGCCAGAAAATACAGCAGTCGTATCTATGTTCCAGAACTGGCCAACAGCTCTGAATCCAGATGGTGTTTCTGGTTTAGGGTTGCCCTGAGTTTTGGTCACGCTGGTCGTTCCAGACGTAACTACATTATCAAAAGATATTTCTGTATTCACAGTGGAAAAATCCACCTCAACATCCGAACCTGTGGGCGTTGGCTGGGTTTCTGTTTCTGTACCAGGAAGAGTTACAGATATGGATATTGAAACAGACTCTACTGCGCTTCCTGTTATGCCGCTCGTATTAGAAAACAAGGCTATCAAAGCACATGATAAAAAAAAAATTATGAACTCTATGCATGAAATCAAACTGGACGCTGACAAAGAATATAAAGCAGAAGCGATTCTAAGGTATGCAGGAATGGAATCAGAACAAGTTATTACACAGAAATTTATAGCAAAAGAATCCAGAAGAAAAACAAATCTTAAAACATCCGCGGATTCGCAAAAAAAATCAGTAACTAAAAAAACCAACACTTATCAGACACCTGCCCAAAATCAGATAATACAGCAATATCCGCAATCAACAAAAGACGGTTCGTTTTACTTCTATGCATTCATATTCGCAGGCGCCATAGCTGTTGGCGCGATTTTTTTCATATTGGGCATGTTCGTCGGCAAGCATTATTTTTTGATGGAGTAAAAAATGAAAAAGAAAAAAATAATTTTTATAATTAGCATATTAATAGTTTTATTTATCATAGGTTTCTTTGTAGGCTCTTTGTCACCGAAAAAGGTTTTTGAAAAGGAAATCCTTGTAAATGCAACCTGCGGCAGTTATGAAGGAATCAATAAAGACAGGGAGCCAGTATTACAATTTGGCACCATTACTCCAGGGGTCACACACATAAGAGGGTTTAACATTACAAATGATGCAGATCATATTGTTAGATTGAAAACAAGCATTAGCGGCACGATAAAAAAATATTCTATTATCGAAGCACCAGAAAAAATAGATTCTAAAGAAAGAATTAGAATAAATATGTCTGTTACCTGTC
>WJKV01000050.1 GCA_014728875.1 Candidatus Woesearchaeota archaeon
ATAATTTGGGGGTTTTCGTTAAGTAACTGCAAGGTACTAAAAACCAAAAAGTATAAAAACTAATGTTGGTTGACGAAAATCAAAAAATGAGGGGGTTGAATTTAAATGATAGTAAAAGATGAATTTTTAAGCAAATTGCGTAGGTTCTTCTGTTTGAATCTTTACGAGGTTAAAATCTGGACTGCATTACTTTCCCGAGGAGTGAGCACTGCTGGCGAACTTTCTGACATTGCAAATGTGCCGAGAAGCAGAAGCTATGATGTGCTTGACAGCCTTGAGAAAAAAGGCTTTGTCGTGAATAAACTGGGCAAGCCTATAAAATATATCGCGATCCCTCCAAAAGAAGTTGTAGAGAGAGTAAAGAAAAATCTCAAGGTCGACGCCGATACAAAAATCAAGCGGCTGAATGACCTTAAAGGAAGCGAAATCCTGAATGAGCTTAATCTTTTGCATACTCAAGGAATTGAATTGGTAGAGCCTACTGACCTTTCAGGCAGTCTCAAAGGAAGACATAATCTTTACGATCATCTTGAGCTGACGATCAAGAATGCTGAAGAATCTGTGACTTTGATGACCACTTCAGAGGGCCTGATGAGGAAAGTGGACGCATTGAAAGGCATCTTTGAAAAGCTGAAAAAGAGAGGGGTCAAGATAAAGATCGCAGCACCTGTCACAAAAGAATGCACAGACGCGATCAAAGAGATAGGAAATCTCGCTGAAATCAAGAACACGAAAAACATCAATGCAAGATTCTGCATTGTCGACGGTAAAGAACTGACTTTCATGATATTGAATGATGCAGAAGTGCATCCTACCTATGACATAGGCATATGGGTTAACACCCCGTTCTTTGCACAGGCACTGGAAGGAATGTTCAATCTTGCATGGAAGGACATGACTCCTGCTGAAAAAGTATTGAAGACAACCAAATAATTCTCTTTTTCTTTTCCTTTATTTCTAACCAGTAAAGTTTATATATGCTTTAAGTTCTTGGGATATTGTATGGACCTTAAAAAACTGGCAGAGACTCTGCATCCGCTGGAAAGGAAAGTCCTGCCTCTATTGACTAAGACAAGCAGTTTTAATCAACTTGTTGAGTCTTCAAAACTAAAAGACATAGAGGTTATGCGGGCCCTGCAGTGGCTGCAGAACAAGAAAGCTGTAGAACTGAAAGAAGAAGCCAAACAGATAATTTCTCTGGACAAGAACGGAGAAACATATGCAAAGAAAGGGCTTCCTGAGATGCGTTTCCTCAAGGCATTGAAAAGGGCCCCTCGACCTGTGGTAAAGGTCGCGCAGGAATCAAACATAGACAAGAACGAGGTCAATGTCTGCATCGGAATGCTGAAAAAGAAAGCTGCGATAGACATCTCAAAGGAAGGCAAATCCTTGAAGGTCTCTATAACAGATCAAGGAAAGAAACTGCTGCAGAAGCCTACGCTCGAAGAGCAATTCCTGCAATCCTTGAAAAAACAAAGAACAGTCGACGAACTTAAACCTGAAGAAAAGTTTGCATTCGACAATCTCAAGGCAAGGAAGAACATTATCAAAGTTGACAAACAAAAAACAATAGAAGCAAATCTGACAGGATTGGGCAAGAAATTGGTCAAAGAAAAGATCGACAGCAAGAATGTCATAGACAGGCTGACACCGCAGATGCTTTCCAGCGGAAATTGGAAAGGAAAGAGTTTCAGGCGCTATGACGTCAAGATCAATGTGCCCGCGATCAGCGGAGGAAGGAGGCATTTCACAAAGGTCGCGCGCGATTATGCAAAGAAGATATGGACAGACATGGGCTTCAAAGAGATGACAGGAACCCTTGTCAATACCAGTTTCTGGAATTTTGACGCATTGTTCACTGCACAGGATCATCCAGTCAGGGACCTGCAGGACACTTTCTTTATTGCGGATCCTAAAAACGGAAAGCTTCCTGACAAAAAGACAGTGGACAAGGTGAAAACGGCGCATGAGAAAGGAACTGCGGGCAGCATCGGCTGGCGTTATGATTGGAAACCAGAAGAAGCAAAGAAAAATGTTTTGAGGACTCATACGACTGTGCTGAGCGCGCAGACAATTGCAAAACTGAAAGAGGCGGATCTGCCTGCAAAATATTTTGCATTGGGCAGGAATTACCGGAACGAGACAATGGACTGGAGCCATCTGTTCGAGCTGAACCAGACAGAAGGCATAGTGATAGATCCTGATGCGAATTTCAGGCATCTTCTCGGCTATCTAAAACAGTTCTTTAAACAGATGGGCTTTGCTGACGCGCGATTCAGGCCTGCGCATTTTCCATATACAGAACCTTCTGTAGAGATAGACGTCCTGCACCCTGTCCGCAAAGAATGGTATGAATTAGGAGGGGCGGGCATATTCAGACCAGAAGTTGTAGAGCCTCTGCTAGGAGAATTCGTTCCCATACTTGCATGGGGTCCTGGTTTTGACAGGATAATCATGGACTATTTCAAGATCAATGATATAAGAGAGTTGTACAAGAACGACATAAAACAATTGAGGGAAATCAAATACTGGATTAAATGAGGTAATATTATGCCAACTGCGACACTTAATAAAAAAGTTTTTGAAAAACTCGTCGGGAAAAAGCTTCCTTTAGAAAAATTAAAAGACAGAATCAGCATGCTTGGCACTGACCTGGAAAAGATAGAAAAAAACGAGATAATTGTAGAAGTTTTTCCTAACAGGCCGGACATGCTTTCTGAACAGGGTTTTGCCAGAGCATTCAGCAGCTTTATTGGCGCAAAAACCGGCTTGAGGAAATACTATGTAAAGAAATCAGACTATAAGGTAACTATAGACAAATCTGTGAAGAATGTCAGGCCCTATACTGTATGCGCTGTTGTAAAGAATCTTAAATTGGATGACGAGAAAATAAGAGAACTTATCCAGATCCAGGAAAAACTGCACATCACTCTGTGCAGGAAAAGAAAGAAAGGCGCAATCGGAATATATCCGATAGAAGACATCAAATTTCCTATAAGATTTCTTGCAGAAGATCCCAGAAAAATAAAATTCAGACCTTTAGAATTCCCGCGCGAGATTACCGGCCTTCAGATCCTTTCGCAGCATCCTGCTGGACGAGAATATGCTGATCTTCTGGAGGGCCTGGATAAATTTCCTATTTTCATGGATGCAAAAAAACAGATACTTTCAATGCCTCCCATAATCAATTCCCATTTAACAGGAAAGGTCGGCGAGAAAACAAAAGAGGTTTTTATTGAATGCAGCGGATTTGAACTAGAAATATTAAAAACCTGCTTGAATATCATTGTGGCTGCGATGGCAGACATGGGAGGAGAGATATATTCTGTCAAAGTGGAAATGCCTCCTGGCTACAAGAATAAAAAGATTTTAACTCCTGATCTTGAGCCAAAGAAATGGAGTATTGACCTGAAATTCGTGAACAGGCTCCTCGGCTTAGATCTAAAAGAAAACGAGATGAAAAAATCATTGGAAAGAATGGGATACGGCTATGAGAAAGGCAAGGTTCTTGTTCCTGCATACAGGGCAGACATCATGCACCAGGTGGATTTTGCAGAAGACATTGCAATCGCTTACGGCTATGAGAATTTTGAGCCTGTCATACCTAATGTTTCTACAATAGGAGAAGAAAACCAGTTCGAGGTCTTCAAGCGCCATGTTGCAGAGATCCTGGCAGGTCTGGAATTGCTGGAATGCGAGACATATAATTTGAGCAATATAGACAATCTTAACAGGAAGATGAACATAGAGCTTCCGTGCATACAAATTGAGAATGCTGTCAATATTGATTATAATGTGCTGAGATCTTGGGTTCTTCCTTCATTGATGCAGGTTTTCAATGAAAACAAGCATTATGAATATCCGCAGAACATTTTCACAATAGGCACAGCATTCAAGAAGAATAAAGATAAAGAGACGGGTGTGGAGGAATTTTCCAGGACCGCGGTTGCATTGTGCGGACCAGAAGCCGACTATACAAAGATAAGACAGATGTTTGACTATCTGATGAATTGCCTGAATATCGAGGCAGAATTTTCTGAAGAAGACCATCCTTCTTTCATCCCCGGGAGATGCGCCAGGATCAAGATAAAAGGCAAAGGAATTGCATACATAGGGGAAATCAATCCTTCTGTCCTTGTCAACTGGGACCTGCAGATGCCTGTTTCTGCGTTTGAGCTTAATCTGACTGATCTTTTTTCTATTTTGAACAAGCAGAAAAAATAAAAGATAAATTTATAAAGGATTTTATTCTATGTCGTTTAATATGGGTGTCAAGATATTATCCGGGCTGATAATTTGCATATTTATTCTATTGCTATCAATAGGAGTCTCTAGTGCAGAGAATAGGGTTGTATATGATGAAGATGTATTCGTGGACCAGCTAGCAAAGACGCCTGTGGGGACTTTTGACTTCAGATATTATGTTAAGGAGAATGTTCCTATGATTGCGATCAGCAGCGACGAGTTCAGGATGATACTTGATCTCGGGCAGTGCAAACTGGAAGGAAACTACAAATACTGCTTTGACGGCAGCGAGTTCGGAAAGATAGACTATGAAAAAGACAGGGAAATACCAATCATTTCCTTCAGGATAGAAGAGATCGTGCCCACTGTTGCTAGAGCTGTAGACACAAACGAATTGATGGTGGGCGAAAAAGCAACTGTCACTGTCACCATTAGTGCGCCGGGCAGCATCAGACCTCGAATCGCGTATATAGATAAAGTGCCTGACGGGCTGAGACCAAAAGATCTTTCTATGGGGCAGATATCAACGAATACTGTAAGGTGGGACGGCATACTTGACGAAGAAGTAACCATCACTTACAGCCTTGAACTGGTAAGCGATATAGATGAAGAATTCGATGCAAAAGTCATCTACGACATTGACGGGACAGACAAAACAATAAAGGCCCCTTCAATAAGCATCAAAAAGAAAAGCTTGATGGATGTTGATGTGGATTTTGAAGAGGACGAACTTGAAGTAGGAGATTCTACAGAGATGGAACTGTCAATAGACAAGAACACTGAAGAAGATCTTACTGTGCACGAATTTGAAATAACTTTTCCTGCAACCATCGACATCATCAATTACAGTTCTGATTTTGACAAAACAGGGAACAAATTCTCTCTAAGCCTGGCAAAATTGAGAGAACAGCAGGATTATACTTTCGAACTTAAAACGAACGCGTACAGCAAAACGTACCCCATCAAAATTTATGCAGACTTGGAATCTGACTACGAGGACGAAGAACTGGAAAAAGAAATCCTTCTGGAAAGCGCAATAAAAGACTTAAGCTTGAGTTTGAGCATGCCAAGTTCGATAACATACAGGAAGGATTTCAAGCTGAAGGCATATTTTAACAACAGGAACGACAAGACCACATTCTATAATATCAATTGCGAGATAAAAGGCGAGCTGTTCAACAAGAAATATGATTTCAAGCAGGTCCTGCCGGATGTGCAAACAAATATAGAAAATACAGAGATCGTCCTAGAGAATTTGACGCCAAGAAATGTTTCCCACCGTTTTGTCTGCACATACGAAACAAAAGACGGCACAAAGCTCAGCTCAAACAGGACCAAGACAACAGAGATCAACATAAACATGACCAGGCTTGAAGAAGAGGCAAGGGAAGAGGAAGAGGCCAGGCAGAGAAGAGAAGAAAGAGAAAAAGCAATGGAAGGCGACGGAGAAGACGATGAAATAGAAGAAGGAGCAAAAGACGAGCCGACAGAGACAGAAGAGACGGTAGAGGATGAAATTGAAGAAGAGGAAAAAGCAGAAGAAGTCGGTTTCTTTACTAAACTGGGAAGGGCATTGAAGAGAATATTCACATTCTGGAAATGATGTGTTTAAGAATTAAATTCTAAGAATCAAAATGATGGAAACTATTTCTTAGGCTTTGGTGCCTTTTCTACAGATTCTTTAGGCTTTTTCTTGATCTCGGCGCTTGCGGTTTTCTGTTTGGCTTTTTTCTCTTTTTTAGGCTTCTTAGGTTCTGGCTTGACTTTTTGCTTCCTTGTCCTTTTCGGCCTTTCTTTTTTCGGCTTGGATTTCTTCTCTTTTATTGTGATCTTCAGCTCTTTCTTAAACAGATCAACGACTTCTTTATGAGAAGCATTTTCCTTGAATGGCAAAACTTTGCTCAACGGCTCCAGATGGGCGATATTGCACTTTCTTCTCCGGGTCTCGCCGTCTACAAGCACAAGATTGTTCTTTTCAACACCTGTCAAAACTACGCATTTCTTTCCTGCGTCTCTTCCTGAGATTTTAATGCATAATTGACCTATCTTCATTCTTCCTCACTTCTTGCCTTTTCGATCAAAACCTGTCTTGTGCATTTGCTGCATAGATTACCGCCGTAAGGCCTGGCAGGATTCCTCTTTGTCTTTGGAATGTTCTTAAACTTTAAAGGAATCTTCCTGGGGATCCCTGAAAGTTTCGCGCCGCACCTGCTGCACTTCGCACTATTAGGATTTCTTCTTTTGAAACAGAGGACTGTTTTTCCTCCAGGAGTTCTCCTGTGTGCCCTTCTCAATGTCCTTGATTTTCTGCTTCCTTGAACCATTTTAAGCTTTTTTCGTTATTGTCCTTTATTTTTTGTAATTTCCAAGGTTTATATTTAAAGATTTCGTTAATAAACCTTCATTAATTTTCTTATGATTATGCTCGAAACAAACGATAATAGGATGTATGTTGACAACCAGCCAGGATGCCAGCCTGCTATATTGAACCTGTCTCCAAACGGCCTCAACACTTTATTGCTCAGTGTGATGGATTTCAGGCCAGATTTCTTGAATGTGCGAACAGGCTGTTCATATCTTTGTTCTGTTGTGATCAAGACCTTTTTTTCATAATACTGGTCATCGTGCTCAAATCCAAGTATGTATCTGCCTTCCTCTTCGCCCTCAAGTTGATAGCGGGCCTTGTTGTCTTCAATTGTCTGTATTTTTTCATTAAGAACAGTAAGTCCTTTCGCTGTGAGCTCTACTTCGCCAGAGACATCAGGATTGAATTCAAGGGTTGCATTGAACTGCTGGCCCGGCATGATCGGCGCATAAGCAATGTGCGTCGCAAGCCAGCCAACCAGCAACAATACCGGCAGCATGGTAATCAAAGTAGGCTTCATGCTGTGCTTCATGTATTCCATGTTCTTCTTCATCAATATCTTTTGAT
>WJKV01000001.1 GCA_014728875.1 Candidatus Woesearchaeota archaeon
GAACAAACATTGCTTATCAGCCCTCTTACAGCATCAAGATTGACTTTTTCCTGCAGTTTTATTGTATTGGCATCATTGGCTATCATTTCAGATTCTTTGTCATTCTTTATTTTTGCGAAACTCGCATATTCGTGCGGATTGTAAAGAAAATTAACTTCGTCGCTCACAGTGTATTTGCCGTCGATATAGATTATCATTCCTTTTTTGCACAGACTGTCCACGACATTCCTTGTGATTATGTCTCCTAGGTTGCCGCTCAGCTGGTCAAGGTCGAAAGTGTCCATTTCAAGCGCCCTGCCCAGGATGAGCGCTTCATTCATGTTCAGGTCATTAAGATTGATCAGCTTAACTAGATAGTTCTCTTCAGGCCTGAAAACAATATAGCCTTTTACCAGTTCGAGCAAAAGATTGAACTGTTTGTTCTTGAATACAACATCAAGCATTACAGCAGGCACCATATATGTCTTGATTTTCTTTGTGGGATTCAGAACTCTAAGCTCTTCTGCTGACTGTTTCGGCATGATTAACGGAACCCCCATATCCTAACCAGCGATTCACGAATTTATATCCTTTTTGGCATAAGGTTTTTAAATAGAGGTAGTTCTCAAACCAACTATGGATTTGCCAAAACACTACGATGCAAAGGAATCCGAGCCTAAATGGCAGGCTTTTTGGGAAGATAACAGATTATTCAAGTTCAATCCTAAAAGCAAGGCCAAAATCTTCAGCATAGATACTCCTCCGCCTTATGCAAGTTCCGGCCATCTGCACGTAGGCCATGCCCTTCATTACACCCAGTTCGAGATGATCGCAAGATACAAACGAATGCAGGGCTTTAATGTTTATTTTTCGCCGTGCTTTGACAATAACGGCCTGCCGACAGAGAAATATGTTGAAGAAAAATTCAGCATTTCAAAAGCGCAGACAACAAGGGCAGAATTCAGGAAGTTGTGTTCAGAAGAAAGCGCAAAGGTTGAAAAGGCTTATGCAGAGCGTTTCTTTAAAGCTCTCGGCCACAGCTATGATTGGGATCTGCTGTATACAACTATAGGTCCAGAAGCACAGAAAGTTTCCCAGACCTCGTTCATCGAGCTTGTGAACCAGGGCGACTGTTATCAGGCAGAAGAACCTACGATATGGTGCACAACACACCAGACAGCTCTGGCCCAGGCAGAAGTCGAGGATCTGAAGAGAACCACAAGATTAAATTTCATTTATTTTGACACAGAAGACGGGAAAAAGATAGAGATCGCAACCACCCGTCCTGAATTCCTGCCTGCCTGCGTCGGCATCTTTGTGCATCCTAACGATGAGAGATACAAAGATCTTGTGGGAAAGAACGCGATCGTTCCTCTTTTCGACCTTAAAGTGCCTATCAAGACAGATGAAAATGTGGAAAAAGAATTCGGTTCCGGCATCCTGATGGTGTGCACTTTCGGCGACAATGCCGACATTGACAAATGGAAAAGGCACAAACTGCAGCTAAGGATGATCGTTACAAATGATGGAAAATTGAATGACACGTGCGGAAAATATGCAGGCATGACCTTGGAACAGGGAAGAAAAGCAATAATTGAAGATCTGAAGGAAAAAGATTATTTCATAAGGGACGAGCCATTGGAACAGACAGTAGGAATCTGCTGGCGCTGCCACAAGCCTGTCGAGTTCGTTGTGACAAAGCAATGGTTCATCAAGGCCTTGCCGTACAAACAGCAGCTGATAGAACTGGGGAGAAAGATCAAATGGCATCCGGATTTCTACAGGACACGATTCGAGGACTGGACCAACAATCTTGCATGGGACTGGTGCATCTCCCGCCAGAGATTCTACGGCGTTCCCATACCTGTCTGGTACTGCAAGAAGTGCAATGAAACAATTCTGCCTGACAAGGACGATCTTCCTGTTGATCCTACAGAACAGGAGCCCAAAAAGAAATGCAAATGCGGAAGTTCTGAATTCATTCCAGAAGATGATGTTTTTGACACCTGGATGACATCCTCTATGAGTCCCGAGATCGCAATAAGATGGCTGGAGAAGCCTGAACAGTTCGACAGGATGTTCCCTGTCTCCTTAAGGCCCCAATCGCACGACATCATCCGGACTTGGGCATTCTACACAATATTGAAATCCTTCCTGCATTTCAAGCAGATCCCGTGGGAAAATATTGCATTAGGAACTTATGTCTTGGATCCTAAAGGAAAGGGCATGCACAAGTCCCTGGGCAATGTTGTCTGGGCAGACGAACTGCTGAAGAAATACAATGTCGACACATTGAGATATTGGGTAGGATCTGCAACTTTTGGTGAAGACCTGTCATTCCAAGAGAAAGAGTTAGTTGCAGGCCACCGTTTCCTTAACAAGTTATGGAATGCTTCAAAATTTGCAATAATGCATCTAGAAGATTTCAAGGAAAAACCAGAAAAAATAGAAATCATGGACAAATGGATACTTACAAAACTTACAAAAACAATAGAAAAAGTAACAAGATACTGGGAAGAATACAAGACAGGAAAAGCCAAAAAAGAAGTCGAACAATTCTTCTGGCATATCTTGTGCGATAATTACCTAGAAATCATCAAGGACAGATTATACAATCCAGAGAAAAGAGGAAAAGAAGCAAGAAACAGCGCACAATACGCACTATACCATTCTCTTCTAAATGTCTTAAAACCTATGGCGCCTATCGTGCCCCATTTAACAGAAGAAATCTTCCAGCTGTATTTCAAGGAAAAAGAAAAAGCAAAATCCATCCATGTCTCAAGCTGGCCAGAAGGCTTCAGAAAGGAAACAGATGAGAATGCAGAGAAAGCAGGCGACATCGCAGTCGACATAATCAGCACAATAAGGAAGTTCAAGTCAGACAAAGACATCACGTTGAAGGCGCCTGTCACGCAGCTCGTCATAGACTGCAAAGACGAAGAAAAGAAATACGTACAGATGATAGAGCAGGACATAAAAGATGCAGCAATCGTCGAACAGATAAAGTACGAAGGAACTGCAGATATAGAATGCAGCAAGACAGGGATAAAACTAGGAATCACACTCGGCGAAGTTGAGAGAAAATAATTTCTTTATTCTTTCTTTATCACTGCGATCCATCTTGTTTTGAAGAAATGTAATGTTGGAAGATATCTTTCTGAACTCACCTTGTATTCTTTCATGACACGCTCACTAAATTCAGGTTCAATAATCTTATATTCTGTAATCCCTGCCTTCTTAAACATCTGTTTTATTTCTTTTGCAGTATAGCCCGCTTGGACAGAGTCAAGATACTGCATTGCATTCATTAGATTGCTCTCTGCTAAGCGCTGTACTAATTGATGTATGATATTTTCATCAACATCCCTTCTTACATCGACCAAATATAGATAACCGTCTTTCTTAACAAGCCTGAACATTTCTTTTAATGCAGCAACAGGGTTCTTGAAATGATGAAGAGTGTCTTTACATATAACCAAATCAAAGCTTTCACTCTCGAGCCCGGTCTTATCGGCAGGCTTTCTATAAAATTTCGCATCTATGTCTTTACAATAAATCCTTGCCACTTCCAGCATTGCTCTAGAAAGATCTATCCCAACGAATGAAAAGTTGGAATTAGATGAATTTATATCATATATCAAACCGCCGTAAGCACAACCGATATCCAGTATTTTTCCTTTTTTTAATTTGATTCTCTTGAAAATATCAGTGCAAACCAGCCTGTAAGTGCTGCCTTTTTTATATCTTCTTTGATGGCTAAGAAAAAAACCCTTCACCTCTTCTTCTCCTTCCATCTCTTCTTCGGGTTCAGGTTTTCTTTTTTTAAGATTCAGATAGGTCACTTTTTCTTTTTCCATCTGACGCCTTTAGGCGTGTCTTCAAGAATTATTCCTGCTTTCTCTAGTTTGTTTCTTATCTCGTCTGCCCTTTCCCAGTCTTTCCTTTTACGCGCAGCCTCTCTTTCATCTATCAGTCCCTGTATCTCATCGTCAAGAACCATCTCTTCTGTGCGCAGCAGTCCAAGGACAGTGTCAAAGCGGTGCATTGCTTCCAGCAAAAGCTCTGCATCTTTAGGGCTCAAGTCTAATTTGTTTGCAGCCAGAATAAGTTCGAATACTGCGCCCAAAGCAGGGGCAATGTTCAGATCGTCGTCCATGCTTTGTTCGAATTTAGTTTCAGCCTCTTTTATCAGTTTCTTGATTTTTTCTGTATTCTTTTTTTCTCCTTTCGATGTTGTCAGTCTAAGCATGAAATTATCCAATCGTTCGATAGTACTGTCTGCAGCCCCCAGTTGGTCGAATGTGAAATTCAATTGCTGCCTGTAATGCGCGCTAAGCAAAACAAACCGTATCGCTCTTGGGGCTTTGTTCTGCGACAACAGATCCCTCAAAGTATAGAAATTTCCAAGACTCTTTGACATCTTCTTGCC
>WJKV01000051.1 GCA_014728875.1 Candidatus Woesearchaeota archaeon
GACAAGAATCTAATCAACAGGATCAAGATGAAGGTGACGACTTTTGAGGCAACAGACAAGCTTGCAGACAGAAGAGACAAGATTGTGCTTTATGCAGGCAGGGACGATCTCGTCAGAATCCACGAAGCAATAAATGAACTTTTCAATGAAGGCATACTTAACGAAAACATGTTCGAGGAAGAGGCAGTATCCTTTACCAAGCGTTTAAGGAAAGGAATAGGTTATGGTGAAGAGCCTAAGATTAAAGCCAGTTTCTCGCAGGCAAGAGCAGATGCGATAGTAGAAGCTTACAAGCGTTCTGTCAAAGAGGGCATCAACCTTGAAGAGGCATTAAGACAAGCGTTTAAAGATGTTAATCTCAATTATGAAGAATCTCATATGAATATTAGGACTGTGGATCCATTCGAAGCGCCTCCTTCACCTGCAATAACAAACAAACAGTGGACGGCAGGCGAAAGGCCTGAAGGCTATATTAGCACAACAGTCCCATTAAGAAGAGCAGAGAAATTAGGAATTGCTATAGAGGATGTTGCTCCTGAACGCACTGAACTGGGCGACCTTTTCAGGAAAATAAAAACGCCTGGAGAATCCCTCACAAGAGCAGAAGCAGACAGACTCGTAGAATTGTCGAGAATCGTTGTCGAAAAACTGGAAAAAGCAATAGAAGAAAGAAAAGCACAGCTTCCGAAGATAGGCGACATAATTGACGTCTGGCGAGAAAAACATCAGGAAGTCCAGAAGGTCAAGGTCCTGGAGTACAGAGAACCCGACATAATTGTGCAAAGGCTCGCAGACCAAAAGAGGGTAAGGATCCCTGTCAAGATGCTGCAGGAAATGCTCGACAAGGCTGCAAAAGAATCAGAAAAGATTCCTGTTGCTGCAAAACCGGCAAGGCCTGATAGAAAGATGGTGCAGCTGGAACCAGGAAAACTTGTTTTTGAAGGCAAAGAATTCGAATTGGACCATACTAAAAAGCCTTCATTGTTCATAGGAAGGGACCCAGGAAGCGACATAATGATCGCAGACAGAAAAGTTTCCAGGAGACACGCGCGTATTTTCTATGAAAACGGCGTTTGGACAATAGAAGATCTAGGCAGTGCGAACGGGATTAAAGTCAATAATGTCAAGACAAAAAAATATGAGCTAAGAGCAGGTGACAAGATAGAGATTGGCACGATCAGCGACAAGCTTCTTGAGATTACAAAAATGCCTTCAGAATATACAGTAGAAAGAAACACTGAAAATTTTATTGACAAGAACGACCAGAGGAACACATGCTCAAACTGTATCATATTTATTAGACAGATCAGGACCCTGCTCAATCAGGGAAATATAGAAGAAGCATACGAGCTCCTTGAACAGCACAGGGACGGCAACAGGATCGTATATCAGACAGAGAAGGGGATGGTCGAATTAAGCGACGAGGAGTATCGGTCTGCAATAGACAGCTTTAAAGATGCAATACAAGAACTGCAGCCCTATGTTGATGCAAACGCGCCATCTGCAGATGAACTTAAGACAAGCATCAATACATTGATAGATGAAATAGAAACAGAAGAGACTGTTGCAGAACTGCGCTATAGCATTCTTGAGGTGGGCGACGAAACAGCCACTTACTCTGACTGGGAAGAGACCAGGTACGCGTATTGGATTCCGCGAAGCATTGACATAAAAAGAATATATGAGCAGACAAAAGCGGTCTCTACCAATGAAGTGCCTGTAATTGTGAGCATGGGATCCGGTTCTTCTATTGTTGAGTATCTGCTGGCAAAGAAAGGTGCAGAAGTTGTTGCAGTCGAGCCAGATGAAAAATTATTGCAGAAAGTCATACAAGGCTATGATCTTATACCGCACCCAACTGTAAAAGATGCCTGGATCCCCAATCCAGAAGGCAGGAATAAGGATCTTGATTTCAAGCTTGTAAAGGCAGACCATACCAATTTTAAAGGAAAGCTAAAAAGGCTCGGCATAAACACAATAGAGTTTTCAGACGAGATCCTCGCGCAGGAGAAAGAGCTTGAACAGGCAAGAAAAGAGTTCATAGCCACAATAGAGAGATTGAACAGAAGAGTTGAAGTTTTAGACGAGCAGTTCGAGGATGACGAAGAAAATCCATTATATTTACAGGGATTAAATGAGATAAGAGCTCTTATGCAGGCTGCTGCAGATGCTTTCGTTCCTAAGATAGAAAAGTTCTACAAAGCAAAAGCTGAATTCATCTCAAGGAATGCAGCTGCGCAGGAAATGGCAGGAAAGTATGTCGACGCTTTCATCGCTTCTTGGATGCCTTCTAGATATGATTATACTCTATATAATCATGGCGCGAAACTTGTATTCTACGCAGAAGAATCAGGAGGCGCCACAGGCTTCAAAGATTTTGATTTTGATATAACCGGGGACTTGGACGTGGCGTTCCCAAACCTTGAAGCGCTGAAAAAGAATATCCTTTATGCTTCTTATGAAGACAATCCTGTTTCCAAGAATATCGGCGAATGGGAAAGTCCTAATTATAAAACAGTTTTCGACGATAAAGGAACTTACAACATAATTGAGACCTTTGCAAGGAATGATCTTATTGATTCTGTCAGGCCTTCTCTCCTTGGAGCCCTTCCTGCGTCTTCTCTTGTTCCCCGCGCTGAGAATATATTTGTATATGAAGATGAATTGTATCAGATGGACAAGGATTTATTAGAAAAAAACAAGTTTGATATTGATCCTGAAGAAAAAACAATAATCAAACAAAGGCCGGAAGTGGTAGAGGCTGTCCCTGTCGAAGCAATACCTGCAGAGGAATTGATCCAGCCTGTTGAAGAAGAAGCAGTTCCGATAGGCGTTGCAATGGGGCTTGGATTTGCCGGTTCTTTTTTCTTGGGATTGGTGTCAGGAGCCTACGGCGGCTGGGAAGCGACACTTGGAACAATAGCAATCGGAATGGCAGGCACATTAGGCTATGGAATCTACAGAGGAATGAGATGGCTGAAGAACAGGATAACTCCGCGGGCACCTGTTGAAATCCCACCGTTAGTAATCGAACAAGGCATCACAACAGAACCTGACGGCACAGTAAAAGTCAGCGATGAACTGATAGATACTATTGGAATGGAAGCGGAAGTCCTCGCAGAAGAAATAGAAGACATAACACCTGAAGATGACAGCTGTTCCATCGGCGGTTCTATACACTGTGAAAATGCGAAGGAAGAAAGTGTTGAGAATGCAATCGAAGATATGCTTAGTGATATTGAAGCGATGCGGGCTGCCATGGCTGAATTAGAACCTAAACCTGCTCTTGTGACTGGACTTGCTGCGGCGCCAGCTGTTGAAAGAACACCAGAAGAAATCCGCGAGAGCCTGGCAAGAGCAATGGCAGAAGATTCGCTTTCCTATGATGAAAAGCGAGAATATGAGGTAATGGATGCAGAAGAGAAGAAAGAGTATCTGAAGAATAGGGTAGAAGAAAAGAAGAAAGAGATGGAGGAGTTAGAAAATCAGGTTGATAATTATCATGAAAAGAATCGTGCTTTCCAGGAACAAAGATGGGGTTTGATTGAAAAAGACGATCCTTTATACCAAGATGTAGATGATATTTATGAGCAATTGTTAGGAATAATCCCGATTGAACGGGGAAATCTTAGATTGATTGACAGCCCTGAGATCAATGCTTATGTGCATAAGAGTATAAAGTATAAAGAAGATGTTAATATTTATCTGGGACTGATACACGATCTTAAATTATATGCAGAGAGCAATGGTTTTGAACTGTCGAAAGACATGATTGCTTTTATATTAGCGCACGAGATGACGCACATTGAGCAGGGAACAACTTTCGGCGGTTTTCCTTTTCCAGAGAAAGTTCTTGAGGGAGAACAAATCTTAACTCTTCGGAAAAATCTCGAGTATGACGCAGATCTGAGGGCTTTGCACGCAATGGCAAAAGCAGGCTTTAATCCTACAGAAGGATTGAAAGCGATTAAATTCCTGATCTCACTTGGGAACGAAGTGCTTTATTTCAGCAGCCATCCGAGATCTGTCGAAAGGTATGGAGAATTATTGGATTTCGTATACAGCCTTGATCTTCCTGTTGCAAACATTGATGCAGAACCGCAGAAGTTCGATCCTTCTACTTATGACGATATTGATGCGACATCAGATCACTTATCTGACCGTTATCAAAGAGTCAGATCTCAGCAGGAATTTGAACAATTAATAAAGTCCCAGGAAGAGATAGGACCTCTTTTAGAATTGATACCTCAATACATGGAATACGATTGGTATTCTGTTCTGTTTGAAGAGGTCAAAAAGACATATTTCAAGAAATACATTGCAAAGAGAAATTTTATAGATAATATCAGAGCTTATCTTATAGAAAAACACTTGCACCATCTTAAGAGACCAGGAGATTCTGAAGACGATTCATTACGCAGAGCACAAGAGCTTGTAAATGGAAGACCAGAATTAAGCGAGTTTGAAGAGATCCTGTATATTGAAGATAAATTATTTATTGAATCTCCAGAAAACCAGCGAACATTATTAGAAGAGTTTCAGGCAGAAGATTTGGAAGACAAGATACAGAGTGTGAAGAATGCTATAAATACATTAATGACTGCAGATACATTCTCGCGACCTGATCAAGATGAGCTAGACTTCTTGGAATATCTTCTGCAAAATATTGACAATACTGTTGATTCCCTAGATGAAGATGACTTAGGTTCAATTATTTCTAATGTTGATTTGAAAAAATACAAAGGTATGAGGGACATTGGCTTGGATTCTGCTTGGATTGATGAAGTTAAATATCATTTGATTAAATACAGAAAGTTCGATAAAATATTAGATATTTTTAAAACAACAGGAAATGGAATTTATGGGGAGATTTCTGGCTGGTATTATGTGAGGGATGAGAGAAGCGACGGTAAAATATCTTGGCAACACATGCTTGAATACAATAATATTGAGAATCCTAATTACATGGATTATTCAGATGAAAAGGTTAGGGAAAGATTATTGTATCTTATAACAGTAAACGACATACATAGAAAAATAGACAGGAAGTATAAATTAATACATTATGACATAGTAAATAAATTAGCGACTAGGGCAGGTCTTACAGAAAAAGAAAGAAAAAATCTTATTGACAAAGCAATGAGGGCAGAGGCATCGCATGTGGGGCATTATTTCAGAGACCTTATCAGAGAAAAACTTGATAAGTACAACGCAGTTCCTTCTCGGCCAGCCACAATTACTGATGAAGAAAGAGAGTTCTTGAAAAAGTTTGTTGAAGGAAGAAATCCTGCATTAAAATTGATAGAAAAGAGGATAAAACAAATCTTATATAGTAAATATCCAGATTCCAGCAAAAGGGTTGTTGATGTTATGACAGAAGGACTTCTGGCTGTGACATACGTAAGTGTTTATGATTCTTTAGAGAAAGGGGATTTGTTTGATAGAACGCAAGAATTGATGGACTCTGTTGTAAGTCTGAGTGATGAAGAGGCAATGCAATTGTTTGAAATGTTTATTGAATTTGATCTTTTAGAGATAAGGAGTTCACAACCTTCTAAGTTGAATATAGAAAATATCAGGCATCCTAAGTCGGTTTCATCAAAGTTAGGAGCAAAAATACTGCTAGAAATTATTCAGGCCAGATTGAAACAGGATTATGACAAGTTATCCCGAGAAGAAATACTTGAAAGGGAGAGAATGCTTTATAAAAAAATGCTTGAAAAGTATGCACCTTATACTTTTGAAGAAAAAGATTATCTGGGATTGGCTCATGATGAGTATGCTAATCTATTGTATGTTCATTTCAAGGAATATGTAAAACAAGCCAGGCATTTGGTTGATTATGAAGAAACCAAAAAAGAACTAGGAGAATTTCTTGATAAAGTAAGCCTTAGTGAAAGAAGAAAATTCAAACTATTAGAGTATGCTGCAAATACCTATGATTTAACTCACTTAGAACGGGCAAATCTATACTATGAGTTCATGGAAGACAAGGACCTATTATACAAAGAGATCATACTTCTATATGATAAGTATACTGATGAATTATCTGATTGGTATGATTCTGAAGATAAAGGATTTACGCGTGAAGATCACATGGAACTAATTAAATTAATCTTTAAGATTAGAAAAGAAGCAGGCGGGAGCCAGGAAATAGAGCAAGTAGCTCGAGGCAATCCTTTTGTGCCTAGCACACCTAGCAATTTGTTTACTACAGAACTTTCTAAGAAATACATAGACCTTTCTCTACAAACTAGTGGAATAGAGGATGAGCATGAGAATTTTCTGCAAGCTTTATTCGCACTGATGGACATTAATGGTATTTTGGCTTTTGATGCTGTTGGAAAGCCCCATAGTAAAAATAAGTATTATTATGAGATAAATGGTGAACGTGAGTATGCATTAAAACTTTTCCAATTGAATGAAGATCAGTTGGAAAGATTGAATAAAAGAATATTAGAAAAGAAAGATCAATTACCTTCTTCAAGTGCTGGCGGAGGTATTAGTTTGGATTCTGCTTTTTACACGATTGCTGTATTCCTTTACATTGATAGAAAATATTCTGGAAAAAAAACAGAGGATTATTTGAAATATACTGAAGAATATGCAGCAGAATTCCTGTCTGCTTTCGGCACTAATTCTGGTATGTTGCCTACCACAGAACACATACATCACTTCCATCCTGGATTTTTATACTATCCAGAAGAGAATTTTGAAAATATACTGTCTTTCATGGCAAACTATCTTGAAAAAAATGATGATCGGGACAGTTATATCGCAAGACTTGTTGAGCATTATGATCCTCGGCATGAGAAATATGATCTATGGTTGCCTAAACTAACAAACCTGCCGAAAGGAGCAGAGTATAGATGGGAAACAGGGAGTAAACTTCCTTCGCGTGATTTCTTGAAACCTAAAAGAGATTTCCTGGAGTTTAAAGATCCAAATGCAGGATTGGGAAAATTTACTAGTACAAAAATGTCCATGTTGAAACGGAAAGATTTTTACATTGCTGGACAACAAAAAGTAAATATTCTTAGAATAATCTTTAATACTCCGTATCCAGAAAGGCTTGATTTGATTACAAAGTACTTCCCTGGAAAGAGTGTTTATAGGGACAGGGCATTCGATGCAATAGAAGAAGAATTGTACAGCAAGTATGTAGATAAAGAACTGCAATCAAGATTGAAAAATGCAGGTACGTATCTTGATAGAATGAAGATTATGCGGGACATTGATTTCGCAAAAGTCTCTGAAGAAGATGCAGAACAACTATTTGCTTTCTATAAAAGAATACTGCCATATGTTTACCGGGGCGAAAGAAAGGAAGCTTATGCTTATATTGCCCTCCATATTTATAGAACCGCGCTTGGTGGTGAAAAAGCCAATTATGCAGATGAACTTAAGGTTATCTTAGATCTTTATCCTGTAGCTACTAAGAAAAGGGACGATTTGTTGAAGAATTTAATCAGTAACAAAGCAAGAACTAAGAAAGAAGCAGAAGAAATCCAGAACTATATGATATTCAACCAAAGAAGAACTATTGAAAAAGAAGATCTTAAATCCATGAGTCAGTTGGAACAAATAAAGGATGTTGTTTCATTAGGTAGCAGGGCAGAAAGAGGCAAGTTCATTTTATGGACATTAGGACTTTCTGACGAACTTCCTGAAGTGTTGCAGGAACCTAGTGATGAGTTCCATGTTCATTTTGAATCTGCTAAAGAAGTTATTTTTGCATCTTCAGATACTGAATTTGAGGATTTCTATACTGCTTTATTAAGAGGAGAGAATGGTTTGCTAGATCCTAGGAATAAAAAACAAAAAGAATCAATGATAGAGTTTTTGAATAAAATATTCGATGGACTTCTTCCTGAGGAACAGGTTAATCCAAAAACCAGAGAGACATTGAGATCCGTGTTCCTTACTATCTTTGAGGAATATAGCACGCAACGAAGAGTCCAAGTCTTTATTTCCTTGATGAGTCTGAAGGATAAATTTAAAGAGGCTTCTGTCGGAGAAAAATATACTTTGTTCTTGGCTGCGATGGGCGCTGTTGGAGTTAAGGTAGGACAATTCTTGAGCGACCAGGAAAGACTGGTAGCAGATGAAGAGATCAGAAGTTCTTTGGGAAAACTTAAGGAGGCTGCAAAACAGTTCAATAAGATAGGTGTTTTCCAAGTATTGGAAGATTCTGGATTAGAAGAGCAAATCCATGCTGTTGATGAAGCTATTGGTGCTGCTTCTATTAAACAAGTTCATTCTGCAGTTACTGCTGATGGTAAAGAAGTAGTCATTAAAGTAAGAAGGCCTGGTATAAATAAGTTTGTTGAAGAGGATCTGGATGTACTTCGAAGAGTTATTAGAAAACTTAGAGAGGCAGGAGAAGATGTTCCTGACATGACAGATCAAGTAAGAGATAGTATTGAGACAGAGAGCAATTTCAATAATGAGGTAGAGAATGCGCGCGAGATAGAAGGATTGGGATATGTAAGTCCGTACGAGCAGAGATATGGTTATGTTGTAAAGTATCCTGAGATTTATGCGCATTCTGATTCTGTGATAATTGAAGAGAAGATAAGAGGAATAAGTCTTGAAGCAATAATGACATTGCAAAAAGCAAGAGAATTAGAGACAAAGCCTGAAGAAGAAAGAACAGATAAAGACAAGGAAACATTGGAAAAAGCAGACGAACTGCTAGAACAGCTTAAAGCAAGAGGTTTCAGGCAGTTCGAGATAGAGCGTTATTACTTATATGACCAAGAAGAAATTGCAGACATCATGCTAGATCATGTGATGCATCAAATCTATGCCAGAGGCAGATTCCATGCAGATCTTCATCCTGGAAATATCATTGTTACTCCGTACAAATACATATACATGATTGACTTTGGAGATATTGGAAGGATTTCTGATGTTGACAGAAAGGCGCTCAAGGAAATTACAATCGGCCTCGCTTCCAAAGATCCTGACAGAGTAACCAGAAATGTAGAATTAATGTTGCGATCTGAGCAGGAAGTGATGGTTCAGCATAAGATAGATGGAATAGTGTTTTCTGATAAACCTATCAAGGACAAGATGCAGGATCTTGTAGTACTTATCATCAATGATGGAAAGGGCGAGGGCAAATCAACATTCTCTATATCCATCAAGACTCTTACAAAGATTGATTATTTAACAGCGATTAGTGGTGATAAAAAATCACAAAGCATGTTCAAAAAACATTCCAGGTTTGGACTTTGGGATTATATCAAAATAGGGTTATCATTAATGTTAGGAGCAGACTTGCGAAGATTTTTATATCGGCGGGAAAAAGCTAGAGAACTTAGAAAAGAAGTAAGAGAGCCCGAAGAAATGAAAGAGGCTGAAGAACCAAAGACTGTTGTCGAGCAGATGCAGGAACAAGTTGTTGGAGAAGCACCAAAACCTGATTATGGAGAGATTCCTGTTGTCTTTGGAGGGGAAGCACTTGAAGTGAGGAATACGGAAACCCCTAAAGACAGTCCTTATATCCGGGACAATATTGCCAGAGTATTTGCAGAAATATTATTATTAAAGCTTAAGGAACCTCTTCAGAAATATGCAAGAGAAATTGGTGCTGCTCAAATACGGATAAAATATACTAATAATGTTGAAAAAGATAGTGATGAAATTAGATACTTCATTGATACAGAATATCTTGATGAGAACGGTGAAGGAGTAAGAGGAGCAACCCCTCTCATTCATGTATGGAACGGAAGGATTAATTTTGAAGAAAAATATCATTTATTTGAGCCTCATGGTGTTGAGGATAAAGAATTGTATAAATTGTTAATAAGAGCAGAAAGAGAGTTATTCCTTGACTTGGCTTCAAAAGGAGTGGATGTCACAGATTTCAAGTCTTTAACAAGTATCTCTACTGTTGAAGAAGCAAGAAATTTTCTTAAATATAGGGCAGGAATGCTGTATGATGAAAAGGCAGCAGAAAAATACGATGATATACACA
>WJKV01000052.1 GCA_014728875.1 Candidatus Woesearchaeota archaeon
CCAGAAATTGACCTGGACATAATCAGAAACAAAGGAAACGATTACTTTTTCATCAGGATGGGCGACTGGGACGCAATATACTGGAAGCCTAGAATGTTAATAAAACTTAAAAGTCTTAATTTTGACACTTTGACGCACGAGTATGGACACGCGACCGACGAGCATTATTCAAAGACAGGCTATTGGCTATATCGCTCTGTCAGGTACAGGATGGAGGCTGTTGCAGAATCGTGCCAGCATTTCCTTGCAGAAAATTTGAGGCATTCCTACGGGCTTAAAAAAGAAGCAGAACATCTGTGGCAGGACATAAGGCTTGATGACAGCCATCTAAAATTCTTCAGACGCTACAAGAATTTCAAAGAGCTGTATGGTGCAGACGTGACAAAGTACATGGTCGCACAGGCAATGCATCACATCCTTCTGTATAAATTCAGGGGTAATCCAAAAAAGACCTGGCAATTCTTAAGAAGTCATGATGACACAGACGTGTTCAGAGCTATCTATTCTGTATTGAAGCAAGTTTATTTTGTCGATGCGATAGAAGACGGACGGGCAATGGCAGAACAAAGAATGCAGTGGAAAAGAAGAACCAAATGAGCACAATCAACCACATATTTTTTGACATCATGAAACCAAAAGACAGAACCGCTATAGAGGATTTTCTTAGAACAGATCCGGGCGGCTGCTGTCCGCATCTGCACAAAAGAAAACACATATATTTTTTCTGCGACAAAGACATTAAAGCGATAGAAGTGGACATCCTGGGAAGAAACGCCAGAAAGTCAGAAACAGAAAAAGAAGAAAGCAGGCGAAAACTTGCCTCATTATACAAAGGCCCGAACATACTGAAGTTTTACTGCTACGGCGACTATAAAAACTGCGCGCGCTTCTGCGACAGGATCTAGCCTGTTTGTGCAGGCTGCTGCTTTTTTCTCAATAATCTTAATTTTTCAAGATGCGCGATTAAACTCCGGTAGCCTTGCTGTGTCCTTGCTTCTATTGCTGTTTTTACTCTTTCCCATTTTTCTGCGTGATCTTCTGTTACTTCACTATCCGGCCGGAAATAATTGCACATATTATCATCCGCCATCACGCCCTGATGACCCAATTCTCTTTGTTTCATTATACTGCATCCTTCTACAACTTCATTTCCGTCGACCCATTCCCCCCTGAAAGAGCTGCAGTCAATACAATGGAAACCTTCCTCATACCTAAACCATACATCAATCTTAGAATAGCATTTCTTATGACCTCTTATTTCCCTAGAATATTGCGGTCCTAAATCATAATCTCTAAGCATCTCGCTTGGAAGCTCTATGTTCACTGCCCAGCGCCAGCCATAATAATCCTCGTCCATATAATCTGTTTCAGAACAAACAATACACCTGCTTACCCCAAAACCTGCCAATAGGACAAAATCATCATTCAGGCTGAAGTTTTTATTGCCCGCAGCAATCCCTCTGATAAAATCAGGAGAAACCTGCAGATCTTTTGCAAGAGTTTCTATTGATTCGCCTTGCTTTTCCATCAGAATCTTGAATAATTGTTCTCTTTCTTTTGACATTTTAAACCCCCGCATAAATGTAATGTGCGAATATTTAAATCTTGTCCTCACCTAAACACTTTTGTTATCTTTTTTAACTTCATCATATTCAGTCATGCAATCATTCCAGATTTTTTCGCAGTAATTGCATTCAGTACAATTAAAATCGCAATTTGATGTTTTATTAAAAAAATCATCTGGTATTTTTGATGCGTCAAAATAAGGTACCCTATTATATCTCTTAATATAATCATTCTTCCAAACATATAGTCCATAACATGATAAAACCGCAAGCAAATCGAAATCTGTTTTTTCGTTAAAATATGCAGAAAGCGTATACTTAAGCAATTTGGTGGGGAGATTCCTGCCTGCTATCTTGAATTGGTCTACAAAAGGATATTTTTTCAAATCTTTAGGAAGTATGAAAGAGGAAAGCAAGATTGTCCACGGTTTTTCAGAATAAAATTTAACACAAGGGATCAATTCTTTATAATCTAGTCCTTGCTTGTGATGTGATAACAAATTAAAATGCGAAATTCTGAATAAACAATCCTTTAAACAAGCTTCGTTAACAAGCATTTTTATTTTTGCATCTACAGTTTCTGCTATTTTTTTAATTTTTTTTAAATCCCTATTGATGTCTCTGTCTAAGACTATAGTATCAAAACCTAATTCTTCTGTAATCTTAGCCCGATACAATGAATTTATATTTGAATTAACAGATATTGAAAAAGAGATATCAGGAAAGCGCGCCTTCAGCTCTTTGATATAGGCAGGATTAAAGAGCGTAACTCCCTGTATCCTATCTTTGAAGGATCTTATGGTTTTTGAAATATTTTGCAGCATTTCTTTTGAAAAGGTCTTATCTGATTCACATTGCAGGTTGATCAACATTGTACAAGGAATCTTGTATTCATTCAATTTGTCCAGGGCTTTGTTTAGGGTTTCCAGATATTCTTCAGATCCAGGATTAAATTCTATTAATCTTCCAGAAGGCATAATCGAAAAAGGGAGTCCAAAATAAACATCACTTACCTTGTCCTTTTTATCGATAATATAATCAATCAAGTCTAAATCCCCATTGAATGGCACTGAAAATTTCATTTTGACCTCAGGAACAAATCCATCAATTTTTTATCGTGTTCCAGGCTTTCTCTTAGATTCGCAATCTCAACATATTCATTTTTGCGATGAGCATTATTTTCTCCTGCATCGCCAGGACCGTGCACAACAACTGGAAAAGCCCCTTTCGATCTTAATGATTCCCAGTTCTCGACATATGGACCTAAATATTGTCCTGCAATAACAGTAGCGTCGCATATTGCATGCATGACAGAAAATTGCGGATTCACAACTTCAAGAATTTTTCTAAATTCAGGAGTGTCATTAAGATCTGTTTGGAAAGATCCGCACAGATAAATAGGAACTATTCTTATTTTTTCTTTGTTTTTTTCACCAACTTCTTGGACAAGATGTGATATTAATCCTAATTTCAGGTCTTTAAATATTTTCATTGGCTTGTAATTCGGAAAAGTATATATCTGCCCAGTGATAGTAACTTTACCAGGCAGGCTTGAATAAGAGGAAAAACCATTTATCCTGCTTATTGCAAGATTCATTGAATGAGTTTCAAACAAAGGATGAGAAAAATGCATTATTTTTCTATCAAAATTCTTTAATCCTGCTAATACCACTTCGCACAAATCAGTAGCATCAAGAACCTCGCCTTGTTTTTTCCTTGCTTCGATCAAAGAAGACCGTGCGCCTGTATGAATATTTTCTCCATATATTGAAACATAAAAAACAATAAGCCCTTGGGAAGCTGTACAAAACTTGTTTCTTGTTGGTTCTTTAACTACGCAGCACAAAGTTGAATCTTTTATTTCTTTATCAAGCGACTCCATAAGAACTTTTGCCCCTCTAATATGATCCAAGTCTTCTTCTCTTACAACAGAAGCCATAATAATCTCACCATTATATTCAGGAGATGAATGCAAAGTTCCCAATGCGTGTAAAATAGATGCGAGACCTGCTTTATCGTCCACTGCGCCCTTTCCAAGAATCCTCCCATTGCTTAGCGCGCCTGAAAACGGAGGAAACGCCCAATCCTCTCTATCATACAACGGCGCAGTATCGGCATGAGCTACAAATAGAATCTTTTTTTCAGCATCTCCGAATCTTCTTCTAACAACAACATTCTTAGCCTTGTAATTCCCATCCTTTACTTCCTGTACAGCAATGTCATCGAAAGAATATTCTGCTCGTATAATTCTAAGCAGTTCTGTTTGAAAATTGGATTCTGCAAGACCTGTGTCAGAAATACAAGAATCTATTTTTACTAGTCTTGAGCATAATTCCTCAACATTCATATTTTGTTGCACCTCATACTATCCAACAATAACTCTGCCCTATCCTTATATTTCTTTAAAAGAACCGCGTCTATTTTGATTTCTTTTGAAAATCTGTTACAATAATCGCAATTAATGCAATCAAAATCGCATTTTTCTTCTATAAAAATCTTGATGAACTCGCTTAATTTATTGTTATTAAGAACGATGTCCATTGGAGGAAGATATTC
>WJKV01000053.1 GCA_014728875.1 Candidatus Woesearchaeota archaeon
CTTCTCAAGGCAGGCGAAGACATGGGATGGAAGGCAAGAGTGGACCATCGCTACAATGTGGAATACAGGATAGGGACAGGAGTGGAAGAGAAAAAGACATACCAGGACACAACCATATCCCTGACATCAAAGAAAAGAAATGAGGATGTGATGATCTTCATAAGGGGTCTGGACAAGAACGAGCCTACAAACCATTTCAGAATAACCTCGGGCGGCTGTACTACATTACAGCCGGAAAGAGCAAAAGAATACCTTGAAAAGGTTGTCGGTTATATGAACCGGACAGCCTGATTTTTTCTTTTTTCTATTTTAAACTTGATCAACTCAACTATAGAATCCTGACTGACTTTTGCTGCGCGAATATTCCTTTCTGAAAGTCCGTAATCCTTTAGCTTGCCTGCTTTCGTGCGTATCACTTTTATTATCTTTATCTTTATTCCCCAATCTCTTCCAGCATATGAGCAAGCATCATAGATTTTTCCCTGCTTGTATTTTCCTATTTCAGAACCAGTGCGGATTGTAGTGTTCTTTGTCTTGTTCAAAAGCGCATTTTTGTACTGTGGGGAAAAGGAATCTTCATTTTTCGATTTTTGTGACTTCAATCCATTTGCCTGTCTTCCTGAACTTGCATTTTGTGCAGTAGAATCCCGCAAGCTCCGGCTCTATCAATGCAAATACTGATTTCACGCCTCTCCTGAAGGCTTCCCTGCAGAAAGCATCCACCAGTTTTGCGCCAATGTGTTTTCCTCTTTCTCTCTTGTCTACCCTTGTCTCGTGCAGGGCAGCTTCTATCTTTCTTGTCGGCACAATATAGCCGATAACATAACCTACAACCTTGTTGTCTTCTTCTGCAACTAAAAATATGCTGTCCTTATGTGCTGCAGCATCTTCAAAATCCTTCAGTTTCCAGTACTTCTCCTTGTCCAGCTTGAATACTTGCAAACAAGCTTTCGCGTCTGATTTGCTGGCTTTTCTTATTTTCATATAAAAGCCCAAAGAAAAATGGTTAATAAATGTATCGTAAAAAAATAAAAAAACTACCTGCTGCATCCGCAGGTAGGTACTTCACATTGTCCGCTGCAACTTCCATCGCACGATCCTGCTCCGCAAGATTGCGAAGGTCCGCCGCAAGTAGAAGCTTTTACTGCGCCGCAGACTGGTCCTGGCACGCTCGGATCCTCTGCAGGGGCTGCTGGGGCTTCTGGTGTAAGTGCAGTTACCAGCATTATGCTTCCGACCAATGCGATCGCTGCGATCGTCGCGATTAATATCGATTTGTTCATATTCTTTACCTCCGTTTGTTTTCAGTAGGAAATCACAGAAAAGATATAGACTTTAGTCTTGAAACTGACCTTGCTATAACCTGTGAAACTGAAGAATTCCTGCGATTTATCGTTTATATCGCGAGTTTAAGGAAGATCTGATTGGTCTTTCCTTTCGGCACTTTCTTAATGAGGCCTTTTTTCTCAAGACTGTCCAGCACAATACTCAGCTTTGATTTATGCAGGTCTGTCCTCAACCGCAAAGTCTGCTGCGTGATTCCGTCCTGTTCCTTGACTGCTTTGATAACCTTCTGTTCGTCAGGATCAAGGCCTTTCAACAGAATGTTGAATTTCTCTTCTTTTATCTGCAAATTTTTCTGATTTTCCAGAGTTGCAATTATTGCAGACTGGGACTTTTCAAAGAACAGCAAATATATTCCCAATGCCGCGATTGAGCTTGCCAGTATAACTCCTATGTATGTCTGCCATGGAGTCCTCTTTTCGTGGGGGCAGAAGCCCCTTTCTTCCATCTCGCTGCAGGAGCAGCTAGCATCAGCATGCTCATTCAATGAACTGTTGAACGCAAAAGTAAGAAAGCCTAATATAATGCAAGCAAGAATCATAATTATTCCAAGATACCTGTTATTCATTTTTGCCTAAAGCTGGCGCATAGTATTTATAATTTGCGTATCAAGAAAAAAGAAAAAGAAGAAATAATTATTTCTTCATCAGGAAATATATCATGTAGATTGCTGCGATACCTACAATAACGTATACGACCTTTACAAGAGCAGGTACAGCTCCAAATATTGCAGTTACTAGGTTGAAATCCAGTGCGCCTACCAGCAGCCAGTTCAGACCTCCAATAATTACAAGAATTGCTGCAATCCAATCGATTATGTTCATAGCCATTCGTGAATCACCTCTGATTTTTTATAGAAAAGGTGTTTTTCATATATAAATCTATAGGGTTTTTTAATAAGATTTATATACGATTATCGCAAATGGAATCTGGCATGAAGATAAGAAAGCTGAAAAAAAAGGATTCACTGAAAGAGCTAACTAAGCTGTCCCTTGTATTTTTAAAGGGTTATGAGAAACAGCACAAGGAGTTCTTTCATTTGAAAAAGAAATTTGGCAAAGCTCAATTGGAGCCGCATTTCCAGAACTCGCTAGAGAGCAGAGAGATGCAGACGTTTGTCGCAGAAGATAAAGAAAAGATTGTAGGTTTCATCACTGTCGAAATCTCAAAAAGAGTGCCTTTCTATAAAGTCAATAAAAAAGGTTTTATCTCTGCCTTGATTGTCTCTCCTGAATACAGAAGAAGGTGTGTTGCAGACAAATTGTTGGAAGGGGC
>WJKV01000054.1 GCA_014728875.1 Candidatus Woesearchaeota archaeon
ATCACAATGATTAAAAACAGCATGTCAGAACACATCAAAGAATTGGCAAATAAAGGCTTCAGAATTGATGGAAGAAAATTCGACCAATACAGGGACATCAAAATCGAGACAGACTTAATCAAAACCGCAGAAGGCAGTGCGAGAGTCCAGATGGGCGAGACAGATGTCATAGTCGGCATCAAACTGGAAATCGGAACACCTTTTCCTGACAAGCCGGAAGACGGCACCATAATGGTGAGTGCTGAATTGAGACCGATGGCAAATCCTGATTTTGAATCAGGTCCGCCGGGCGTGGCCTCGATCGAGCTTGCAAGAATGATAGACAGAGGAATCAGGGAAAGCTGCGCTATAGATTTCAAGAAACTGTGCATAACTCCGGGAGAAAAGGTCTGGCTGATCTTGATCGACATAACTCCGATAAATGCTGCAGGCAATCTGTTCGACGCTGCAGGACTCGCAGCCATAGCTGCCTTGAAAACAGCCAAGTTCCCAAAGGTAGAAGGAGATGCAATCAATTATAAGGAGCTGACAGATACTCCGCTGCCTTTACAGTTCAGTCCGATTCCGATAACCATCAGCAAGATTAACAGAAACTTTTTGGTTGATCTTACAGACGAGGAAGAAGGCGCTGTAGATGCAAGGCTCACAGTCTCAACAACAGAAGACGGTACACTGTGCGCGCTATTGAAGGGAGAAGACACTCCATTGTCACCCGAAGACATCCAAAAAATGGTAGATATCGCACTTAAAAAATCAAAAGAATTGAGGGCGTTGCTATAGGAGGTTAAAATGGCTGCAAAGGAGGAAACAAAAGAAAAGTACACAAAATATGAAAGAGCAAGGATCATTGGAAGCAGGGCATTGCAGATCAGCATGGGAGCGCCTTTCATGATAAAACTGAGCAAGAAGGAACTGGAAGAAATGAACTATGACCCCATTCTTATAGCGAAAAAGGAATTTGAAGCTGGTGTCATTCCTATGACTGTTGTTCGGCCCCTGCCAAAAAAAGTTGAAGAAGAGGAAGAAAAATAAAAAACATCTAAATTCTTTTTTTATTCACTTTTCCATGCATCAATGAATAATACTATTCCTGCGAATGCAGTAAGCGCATTCAATACTGTGCCTCCTATGAATTCTATGTTCCATCCTATTATTCCGTAATGGCTCAATACAGGAATAAGACCCAAGATGAAGATAGGCACGCCTGCAATTATGGAAAGCCACATCCAGGCACTCTGCTGGTAGACTTCGTGGGTCGCGTCCCACAGCAAAAAGATGCCTGCTATCAATAATACTATCCTAAACGCGAAAGCGGGCAATGCAGGAATATTCCATCCTATGTAGCCCATGCTGTTAAGCATAGGAATCAAAGCCACTGCGATTAATAATAAACCTAATAACATGCTGATCCAAGAACGAATACCAAAACGGCCATGTATACTAACCACGATTTATCACCTTTTTTCTTTATTTATGCAACAATAAGCATTATTAGTTTATAAACGTTTTTATTTTTTAGGCAGCAGGAACGAAAATGTTGTTCCTTTATCTGTTTCGCTCTCAAACCAGATCTTTCCTTGATGGGATTCAATAATCTGCTTGGTTATAGGCATTCCAAGCCCGCTTCCTTTTGCCCTGCTTGATTTACCGCTGTGCTGTATCTGCTTGAATTTATCAAATACCTTATAGAAATCTTCTTTTGCAATACCTATCCCTGTATCAGCGATGTTGACCTGGATGTTTTCATCTTTATCCAGCAGTTCAATTTGTATGCTTCCTTTGTTTGTGAACTTGATCGCATTGCCAACAAGGTTGTATAGGGCCTGCTTTATCTTGTCAGAGTCAATCTTGACCAGGCCTATGCTGTCGTGCGTAAGATCAATACTGAGATTCTTTTCTTTAGCTAACGGCGCCATTATCAAAAGAACCTCCTTGATCAGATCTTTTATGTTTGTTGATTCCTTGTTCATCTGTATCTTTCCAGCTTCCATCTTTGCGAGATCAAGGAAATCGTCTATCATGAATTTAAGTCTTGTAGCTTCAGTATTTATGATGTTAATGCTTTCCAGCTGCTGTTCTTTAGACAAGGAGCCGCCCAGTATCAGTTTGCTGTAACCTATCAGGCTTGTCAGCGGCGTCCTGAGCTCGTGGCTGACATAGCTCATGAACTCGTCTTTCTGTTTGTCCAGCTTCTTTAATCGTTCATTGGCCTCAAGCAGTTCCTTTGTTCTTTCTTTTACCTGCAGCTCCATGTTTTCCATCAGCCTTCCGTTCTCGATCGCGACTGCAGCAGTGTTCGCAAACATGGTCAAGGAGCGCAGGTTCTGCTTGGTGATGATCTTGCTGCTGTAAAGATTATCAGCAGTCAGCATCCCTATTACTTTGTTTTTAACAATCAAAGGCATAGCCACAAAAGGCAGGTCAGCTTCTTTTCCAAGAATCCTGTTAACATCCTTATTGTCATAATAATGATAAACATTGGCTTTTTTTGCCTTCAATATCTTCTGTACAACATCATCATCCTCGATACTAATTTCAATCTTATTCATATTAGGCGTGCCGATGCCCACAATGCCCCTCATTTTGTTTTTATCCTTTTCAACCAGATAAAGCCGCACCCTGTCGAATCCGACGAAATCCTGAATGCTCTTCAGAATCAATTCAAGAAGGTTCTTTAGTTGGATGTCCGTATGCATGATATTAACAATAGTTCGTACTGTCTCTAATTCTTCAATTGTCTTTGCCAGTTCATATTCATCCTGGCTTTTTTTGGTGACTTTTATGTTTCTTGGAATCGTGAAAGAAAAAGTGCTGGATTTCCCAGGAACAGACCTTACCCAAATATCGCCTGTATGAAGATCGACTATCTCTTTAACAATCGACAACCCCACTCCTGTCCCTGTTCCGCCTCTTGTCATGTGCTCTTCTAACTGCGAGAATTTTTCAAATATCCTGTCAATATTCTTCCTCTCTATTCCTATTCCAGTGTCCCTTACACTTATCTGCATAAAATATGGATTGTCATTGATAAGAATCGAGACGCTTCCTCCCGGTTTGTTGTACTTTATTGCATTGGAAATGAGATGATACAGCGCATGCTTGATCTTGTCCACATCTATTACTAACTTTTTGCATTTCTTTGGCTTGAAATGAATCTCGATATTTTTTGTGTTTGCTTCTTTTTTGAGCAGGTTTATGCTCGATTTTATGACTTCGTTCACATCTGCCGGCTCCAGAATCAGCTGCTCTTTCCCGCTGACTAGCTTGCTTAATTCTATCACATCATTAATAACATCCTTGAGCCTGTCTGACTCCAGATTGATGACTTCCAAACCCTCCCTCTGTTCATTCTTCAAAATCCCGAATTTATCCGACAACAGCAAAGAGCTGTAGCCTTTGATGCTCGTCAAAGGGGTCCTGAGTTCGTGGGAAACAAGAGAAAGAAGCTCTGTCTTCATCTTGTCCACTTCCTTCAGCCTTATGTTCTTTGCCCGCAGGTCTATCGTTGCCTTCTTGATCTGATTTTTCAGCCTTTGGTTGAAGGTATTCAGCCTGTCTATCAACAACGCCCTGTTGATTGCGAGAGCAACATCGCTCGCGAATAACTGCAATACCTTCATGTCATTTTCAGACAAAAATAATGATTTGTCCTTGTTGTCTACTGTAAGCAGCCCTATAATCCTTGAGGCGATTGTCAAGGGAAGCGCAAGAAACGACTTTCGCTTGGTGTTTTTAATCAAGGTGTCGTCTGCAAGCTTGAGTTTGGAAACGTCTGAGATCAAAATAGGTTTTTTGTTCTTTATCAGGTTCGCAACCATGCTGTCATCATTGTTTATCGGAATCCTAATGTCCTGTATTTCTTTCTGCTTCATGTCCGTAGATATTATTCCTTCAAGCAGATTGTCCTCTTCATTAATCAGATAAACAGTCGCCCTCTTAAAGCCCAGCTTAAGAATCCCCCCAAGAATCTGCTTCAACAGAACATTCAGCTGGATAGTGCTGTGCATGCTCTTGGAAATATCATGGAGGAGCAGCAGCCTGTTATTTTGTCTTTCTGTCATCTGTTCAAGATCTTTCCTTTTTGTGATGTCAATCATATGCAGAATGACATTATTCCCCTTGTCGGTCTCTGCAGGATAACAGAATGTCTCGAAATACACTTTCTTCTTTGTTTTAGGGGCAAATGTATGGATTGTCTTTTTTGCCTGTAATGTCTTTAAGACCTGGTCCACAGCGCACTGTCTGCAGATGTTTTTCCTGCCTGCGAACAGCCTGTAGCATTTCTTGCCGATGACGTCGTTGAAATTCTTCTTTCCAATAATATTCAGAAATGCAAGATTTGCTTTCACTATGGTGTGGTCCTTGTCGACCACATAAATAGGATCGACAATAGAATCAAATACCTTCTCCAGCAAACTCTTGGACCTAGTCAAAACAGAAATAAAACTATCTGTATCTCGCTCGGCATCTATCATGTTTGAAAATAAAAAATTAAATGACTTTTTTTGCTTTTGCAATGATCGCATCAAAATTATTGCTGTTTATGTCCTTCCTGACATCAAGGCTGTCTATCTCGTTCAAGTTCAATTTTATCTTGGTCCTGTTAGGGCTGAATGACGGCAGCAGTTCGATTGCGATTTTGATCTTATTGGCAAGTTTTTCAAGATCGCCGTAAGTCAAGATTATGAAATCGTCTGCACCTATGTGCGCGATGTAGTCTTCAGGAGTTCCTGCCTCTTCAACAGTGTTCTGCAGA
>WJKV01000055.1 GCA_014728875.1 Candidatus Woesearchaeota archaeon
ATTCTATTATGAAAGAGGCCAGAAAACTTTTGAAAAGCTGAGACTGGTTACAACTATTTCTTTATATAAATTATAGAAAAAAAAGATTTGAAATTATTTTTTCTTTGCTTTGTATCCTTTTGAAACTCTGGACACGTCACGGAAAGCGCTTGTTCCTGGCAGCTGCTTGAATTCTACCATGTCTCCAACCTTAAAATCCAATTTCATCGGAACTTCAAGATAAACAGGGGTTGTTTTTCCTTTGACCTTGACTTTCATTCGAGCAATACCTTGCTTGTTCTGCGCTTGATGAAATCTAATGTCAATAACTTCTCCTTTTGGCATATTATCACCTCATGTTTTAGATTATTCATACATAAATACAGCATTATATATAAACGTTTCTATACTAAAAATAAAGGAATTTTTTTGTCCGATAATCAGCTCTGCATAACAAAACAGATATATTTATATAGGAGTTCAATCTATAAAATAGCATAAAGGGGGTATTGCCTAATGGATAGGTTTAATCGGGGGAATATAAATAGCAGCCTATTCAA
Source organism: Candidatus Woesearchaeota archaeon (assembly GCA_014728875.1). Classification (GTDB taxonomy): domain Archaea; phylum Nanobdellota; class Nanobdellia; order Woesearchaeales; family WJKV01; genus WJKV01. Next base: position 540 of record WJKV01000055.1, read on the forward strand.
TGAAAGATTTGAAAGAGGAAGGCTTGAGGAAGTTGCTTTAGAAGTGCCTGACACTTCTTGTATACCTGTAAATATTTATTTGGCTAGATTTGACCCGTTGACAGAAGATCCTCTGGACGGGGTCATTTCCCCGGTCAAGGTTGCGCATTCTTATGCTTCAATAGAATTCAGGACGCCATTTTTCAACGGCTACATTGAAGTGCCGAATTCAGAGAATATTCCAGCAAAAAATATTTTCTACAGGGCTCTTGAAACGCTATTTTCTGTCGTGCAGAAAGAAGAATTGGATTTAGAAGAGATGGAATTGTCTCTACTGCTATTATACAAAGACAAAAAAATGAAGCCCGAACTTGAACAGGCCTATCAGAATCTTGCCGGGCATTTCAAAGACGTGACAGTGTTCGATGGCACAATAAAACAGTTTGAAGAAGAAATAAAATCATACAGAAGTTGAACTCGGTTCTCTTTTCCTTCTCAATGCCTGGTGCGCCTTGTATCCGTCTATGCTGAACATCTGTTTCGGCTTGTTGATGTAGCTCGGCGGCTCAGAGTAATTGCACACCAGCCTCGACAAGCACAACAAATGCTCATATTCCTTGTCCTTCAGGATCCCGAAGATGCTTTCCTCAAGCTCTTCTGCTCTTCCTGCCGATGAGGCAGATGCAAAGTATTGGAATACCCTTGCCTTTGGATCAAGCGGCTTGTCAAAGACATAATTGAAAAGCATGCGATGGTCATCTTCCTGGAACTGCGGGATTGCAAGCAGCAACTTTCTCAAGCCTGGAACCTTTCTGTTCAAGACAAAAGGCTCTCTTTTCGTGCCGAAATACAAAGACTTTGCAGAACTGGTTCCGGTTCCGGTTCCATTCTCAGGAGAAAGCACTCTTGCTGTTGAGAATCCAAGAACCAATCCGTCATAATTGTTCTGCTGTAATAGTCTGATGATCTCTTTGTCATCCCTTGCAAAAGTAAGCCTGCACGCCCCCCTGAACGCTTCCCTGAACTCGTCCTCTTCTTTTCCATTGCAATAGATAAGAATATTCGGCAGGACGTCAAGAAAATTCTCATCAACTTCTTCAAATATCCTTTCAACCAGCCCGCCTGCGATTTCATGAGAGCATCTGTGCAGATCCAGCCAGCCTTTGTCGTATCTCCTGTCTGGAGAACGCCCATCAAAATCAGGATAGAAATGCCTTAGATTATGTATATTTGCAGCAGCCTTTTCAGCGCACCACCTTGCCAGTCTGTTGTTTTCCTCACCAGATACTTGAGTTTCTGTCATTTTCTTACTTGTAATTCCTAAAGCTTCTGTATCTTTTGAATAAAAACTGATATATAAATATGCAGGAAAAATAAGGAAAAATCACTATTGAATTTCAGCTTTTTGTCACTGTTACGAAGCAAATTCTCAGAGGATTAATATAAAAAAGTATTTATATTCGTGTCAAATCTTTTGAATAGGGGTATAACTTGGATCCAGTCGAAGAATTCAAACTATTGTTGAGGGCACAGATAGACATTGTAGACTACATAGGAAAAGAAATCAGTTTAATAAGAGACGGAGTCAAGTTCACTGGAAGATGTCCTTTCCACAAAGACGAGCTTCGTTCTTTTTCAGTGGATCCGAACAGGCAGAATTTCAGATGCTCCTGGTGCGGGAAAAGCGGCGACATAATCGGTTTTGTCATGCATAAAAAAAACATAGAATACAAAGAGGCCCTCAAGACACTGTCAGAGCAGACAGGACTGCCCCTGCCGGAATTCAAGCCCAAAGCAAGGCCTGACAAAATAAGGATACCTTTCGAAGAGATGAGAAAAGAAAGGCTTGAGGTCAGGCTTGACATCCATTACGAAGGCCAGCATCCCCATCCGATCCTGCAGAAAGACAGGCCTGTTGATTACCTGCACATGCTGAATAACGGCCTGGCAGCTTTTTTCTTCAAGCTTGAGCTTGTCTGCGACCAATTAAAGATAGAAAAAGGCGGGATGCTGAATGAAAGACAGTCCACACAGCTGCTTGATGAACTGGTTCCGTTCATCGCAAGGACGCCGGGCGTCTGCACAAACGCCTTCCAGCTGGAAAAGCTTGGAAACATTGTCAGGATGAGCTCCAAGAGCATAGAGACCGCAGTGGAGGCCTTCAAGAAACCGCTTCGCAAAGGAACAAAGGATTTCTTTTACATCAGGCCGTATCATACCACACCTTATGAACTCAGACTTATCTCGACAATGCTGAAGGAATCGCATAATATTGAATACTTCAGAAGCAACATCAATCCAGACTGGTTTAATGATGCCGGGTGCAGGACCATTTTTAATTTTCTGTGCGAAAACACAAAACTGCTTGAGCTTGACGACACTTACCAGCAGCCAGGGGACGAATTCCCGCTGCTTGAGGATGCGTATGCAAGAGACATCCCTGCAGAGATCTATGCGTACGCAGTGTCGCGCGATATCAATGTCTCTGAAGTTGAACTAAGAAGATTATACAGCTACATAAAACAGGTAACCAATGTTTTTTCTGCAAGCGAACTTCGTCTTCTGCTTGAAGAATCGCATCTTGAACAGGAATTGGTGGAAAAAGAAAAATACTTTGCCAACAAGGTCAATGCTGAAGTTCCAAGTATTTCTTCAGAGCATTTTTCACCTTTTGCAAACAAGATCATGCCTGAAGAATATCAGGAATATTACAACATGTTTTTGCAGTTCTCAAAGGTTTATGCAAGATTCACGAGCAGGCTCGCCAAAGACTATGACAAGCTGGTCTGGAAGAGAAAACAAAGAGAGGAAAGAAGGAAAGAAAAAGAAAAGAATGCGCAGGCTTCTTTTGACTTCAGCCAGGAGAATGAAAAGAGAAACAACAGGAAAAAAGAGATCAACGGCAATCTGTTTGATCAGCCTGATCACTAGCAGCTGCTGATTTTTTGACATTCCATCCTCTTCTTTTTTTGTATTCCTGTATCCTGGGTCTGAATTTGGGATCAATCAATATCCTAAGGTATGTAGCCACCAATGAAACAACATCTATGTCATTATGCGTAATTGCTTTCAGCAGGTTGTCTGGATTTCCTCCGTATATGTATTCTTCATAGGCTTTGGGCACTTCTGCGCTCGGAAGGTCCTCTTCTCTTTCCAGCCCGAAAAATATCCTCTCCACATCGCCCAGCTTGGAGGTCTTTCTTTTCTTTTTATTGTCATTATTCTTTTTGTCCAGATGATGTTTGATGAAAGGATGGATGAACTTGTAAAGGTCAAGATGATTCCTGTCAGGCCATTCCCAGTCGATCTGATAGGATCTGTTTCTCACAACAAGCCTTCTGTTGTCGAACCTCAGGCCGTTATACGATACCATGTATTTGAATTTGCCCGAGAACCGGTTGAAATATCTCAGCATTGCCTCTTCTTCGAGCGGAGTCCTGGCAAGAAGCAGATCCACAACAACAGTTTTGCTCTTCACATAGCTGTAGCCTACAAGAAAGATGGGATTGATATAAGCCAGGCCCAGTGTTTCAGTATCGACAAAGATTGCCTCTTCTGGCCTGAAATTCACATGCCTTGTCTCCTGTTCCGACAGCGCCTCAATGTTAGGAAGCGTTCCTGTTATCCAGCTGTTAAGATGCTTTTTTATGTATTCGCCCACAGGCCCAGTTCTCATCTGTGCAAGAGTCTTTCTTATCCTGAAGAATTTTCCTTCAAAATCATCTTCCTTGACAGAACAGACTTTTCCTCTCAGCCGATCTTCTATTCTTTCCCCCATAGTATTTGAGAAAAAAAATTCAATATAAAAAGATTGCCTTGTTGCTTAAAAAGGAACTTCCTCAAGCTCGCTTTCAAGGCTTTCCGGCGAGAATTCAGGTTCAGACGACAGTTCTGCGAGCTCTTCAAGCTTAAGCACAAGATTTCTTATATTGTGCTGCATGAACCTTCTCTCGGCAGTACGGGTACCGCGCATCAGGATGTGAGGTATCTGCACAACATCTTTTGCATGCTGCAGGACAGGCTCTAAACTGTCCAGACGCGGTACTGCTTCTGCTACTGCCTTGTGAAAGGGCGATCGTCCTAGATAATCCAATAGGATTCCAAGATAGCATAATATTCTTTCTGACGACAGGACCCTATAGCCGTCGTCTGTCAGTTCGTTCCTGACATTATTAACTATTTTGTCCCTCATCATCAAAGCTGCGATCCTTCCGTGCATGGGATAGCCCTGCTCTGCTTCACTGTCCCACCACATGTAGTCTCCTTCCTTGAATCTGCCAAGAAGCCTTCTTGCATTTGATTCGTGGGAACCTGACTTTACTTCTATTGCAAAATTCTTTGTGTTTCTTCCTTTCTGCGAGACTGTCCTCATGTCAGGAAGCAGCCTCTTGTCAGGCAAGAGCGATTCCCCGTCGAAAAAATACAAGGACATGGGATTCTCGATTCCTTCTTTTCCATCAAGTTCTTCCTGTTCAATAGCCTCCTTTAATCTTATGTTCGGCTCGACAGATATCAAAGGCACATTAAAGATCTTTGCAAAACCGTTCCTGTAGATGTTCCCGTCCCTGTCAGGATCGATTACCAATGTCCCCAGAGCGACAAGATCGACCAGCAGTTCTGCAGTTCTTCCCACTTCTTTGATCCCGGACAGGTCCTTTACAAACTCAGAAGGGTGCAGATTGGATTTTAATGCAACAGCTTCATTGAATGCGACTCCTTTTTCCCGCGCGACACTGTTGATTCTTCTGCAGAGCTTTTTCAGGAAAGGAACACTATTATACCGCAGTGTCTCATGTCCGATGTCCCTCCTTTGAAAGAATTCATTCCTTATATCCTCGCCGATGAACTCGTCCTCTCCATTTACAACGCTCACAAGATTTGCAAGGCCCGGAATGTAATTGTTGAGCCATTGGTCAAAGCTGGTCCTGTCTTTTTTGTAGCTCCTATTCCCCACTCTAATTGCAGCATAGATTGCCGGGAATGCCCTTGAAAAATCTTTCTTGTTCCCTAGTTCTGCTTCTCCCTGCTTGTAGGCCTCTACCTGTTCCCTCGGCCAGAACTGTTCGATTGCAGCCTGGATCTCTTCTTCTGTGGGAGTAGAATACCTGTTCCCTGTGAAACCTATTGCTTCTATTCCTCTCGAATCTGTCGCAACATTGAATTCCTCTTTTGCTCTTCTTCTTACATAAGCTTCAAGACCAGAAAAATAACTGTCAGTTCTTGCCAGTCCTCTTATTCTTTTTCTGAACTCTTTGGTCAAGATGACTTCCTCTGTAGAATATCCTGCCTTGATCAACGCAGTCCTTGCCTTTTCATCTGTCCAGGCATCTATCCTCGCTTGCGGCAGTTTAAGTCCGAAGTATTCCTGGACTTTCGCCATGCTCGAGTTCCCGCCAAGCTCAAACGCCTTCGCCCTCAACTGCGGCCCAAGGCTGAACAATTTTTTCTTTCTTCTTCTCCTGTACTGCCTGTCCCGCCGCAGGAGTTCTGAAGTGCTTATCTCCTGGCCAGGCCTGAGCCCGAGCTCATTGTACAGCCTGTGTCTTATTGCTTCATCAGGATACAAAGTACGATTATGGGCACTCTGCCCTTTACCAGAATGGCTAATACAAGTAATTACTTTATAATTCATCACCCTTTTCACACCCTTTTCCTAGGCAGTAAGAAGTTAACGGCCTTTATATATTTTTCCGTAGAATATCCGTATGCATTAAAGAAAAATAGTTACTACTATCTCAGCCTGACACTTTCAAGGTTTCTCGGCGCACTGGTCTCTACCTTGTATTTCTTGTGCAGCGAGCTCGCAAGATCAAGGCATCTTCTTGACTCGCCGTGCACGATGACGACTTTCCTCGGCTTTGGTTCGCATGCCCCTACAAAATTGATCAGCTCGTTCCTTCCTGCGTGCCCTGTGAAGCCGTCAAGCTTGTGTATGTCCATCTTTACCTTTATCATCTCCCTTTTGTTCTTTCCTATTTCGAATCCTATCTCCCTTTCGCCCAGCGCAAGCCTCTGCGCAAGCGTCCCAGGACCAAGATAACAGGTGAAGACAAGACTGTTATTTTTATTCTCTGCAAGAGCCTTGAAATACTGCACACTCGGCCCGCCAACCATCATACCAGATGTCGCGAGTATGATGCACGGTCCCTGCTCTTCGCAGATCTGTTTTCTTTCTTTCTGGCTGCCGACCCTGCTGAAGAACTCTGCAAGGAACGGATTGCTGTCCTTATGGAAGATCTGCTTCCTTACCTTGCTGTTCAAGAATTCAGGATATGCAGTGTGTATCGCAGTGATGTCCCATACCATTCCGTCGATGAAGACAGGAACTTTCGGCATAATTCCTTCCTTCACCATCTTCTCGATAATCAGCAGGACTTCCTGCGCCCTTCCGCTACCAAGCACAGGCATCAAGATTTTTCCGCCCCTCTTGATTGTGTTTGTGATTATTTCTGCGACTTCCTGCTCGCTGTCTTTTCTCGACGGCAGAACATTCTCTTTTCCGCCGTAAGTGGCTTCCATCATCAGGGTCTCCAGCCTCGGAAACTTTGTGACAGCGCCCTCCAGCAGATTGCTTCTCTCGTATTTGAAATCGCCTGTGAACAGCATGTTATGCAGGCCGTTTCCTATATGCATGTGCACCATCGCGCTTCCCAATATGTGCCCTGCATTGTACAATGTGATCCTCACATCGGGAGTTATGTCGGTGACTTCGTCAAAATCAAGACATATAGTGTGCTTCACCATCTCCTTTATGTCGTCAGATGAAAACAAAGGTTCTTTTCCTTCTGCCCTCATGATCTTTATCATGTCCAACTGCAGAAGAGACATAACATCCCTTGTCGGTTCTGTACAATAAATGGGCCCTTTGTATCCATACTTGAACAATAACGGCAGCAGACCGCTGTGGTCAACGTGAGAATGTGTTATGATCACTGCATCAAGCTCTTCCACATTTAGTTCAGGCAGTTCAAAATGAGGATAAGCAGCTTCATCGCCCGCAGAAACATCTACACCGCAGTCTAACAGGACCCTTGATTCCGGCGTCTGCAGTAAGACAGCGCTTCTTCCGACCTGTCTCGCAGCACCCATGAACGAGACCCTGATCCATTCCTGTCTTTTTCCTCTTGTCCATCCGCTGTAGATTCTTTTTCCTGTTTTATCTAAAAATTTTCTTCTGAAATCGTTATTCTCGTACAGAACCGCCCTGATGTTCTCTATCAGTTCTGACTTTATCGCAGGAGTTCTCCTTATCAAGGGGATCCATAAGGTCTGCTCTCTTATCTCCCTTAAAGTTGCTCCCTGCTTTCCGATCGCCAGTCCTGGCTTCTCTGTCTCTATTATGACCTGGCTTCTCTGGGGATCAAAGATTATCTGGGAAAGCCCTGCTTCCTCTGGAATCAGTTTTTCTATCATCTTCTTTGTCTTGTCCTGCGCAAGACAGATGCTGGAATCAGGTCTTAATTCAACTCTTTTCTTGAATTCATCTACTGCTTTTCTTATGATTCCCTTATTGTCCAGGAAAAAGTCCTTGTCCTTTGTATACAGGACTATGTTGGCCCCTTCAAAACAAGCAAGGCTAATCCTTCTCTCTCCGACAATTTCTAAAACTTCTTTAAGGATGTCTCCCATTTTAAACTAATTCAGATTTTTAATGTTTTTATCCAATGATTTTTAATGCATTTTTTTAAAAAATAAGAAAAACTTTATTCAATGTTCCTTGATATCTTTTTCATGCTGTGCTTCTTGACGCCTGTGCTGGTAACAGTATATATCAGGATGCCTTCACCGCTGCCAGTATCCCTCTGGAGCGCAGCATTCACCGCCTTCTTCACCAATTTCACACCGTCTGCAACTGTCATGTCCTTTTTGTATCCTGCTTCAAGAACTCCAAGCGCAAAAACCATACCGCTTCCGCTCGCGACATAGTCCTTGTACGGAGTCAGACTTCCGTCAGGAAATACGTCATACAGATGCACGCCTTCATCATCTGCCCCTCCAAACAGGAAATGCGCAATCCCCGGAAAGAAAGGCTGCCTTATGGTCTGGTACACCATATTGGAAAGCAGATTCGCAGATGCCTTCACACCAGGCTTCTGTCCTGTCCTGACCTCCTTGAGCTTGATCTCAGCCTTTATCAGCTTGATCAAAAGCTGCAAGTCAGCAACATTGCCAGCCGTAGTAACTGCCATGAAATCAGTGATGGGTATGATCTTCTCTACCTCTTTCTGCAGAATCATACCACCGGCTGTGCCTCGCATGTCCGCCCCCAAAACAACACCGTCTGAACACACAATACCGACAGTGGTTGTCCCGGTCTTTAATTTTTGACTCTCTTCGTTTACCATTCTTATTCTTCCTAAGAACTCTTGTTGTATGTGTATAAATGTCTTAGTATATAAAGGTTGCGGTTTCTATTGTTCCCCCATATAAATTCACAACCCATAATATTCTTTAATCTTTTCAGCACATTTTTTAGGTGAAAGATGTGTATTATCTATAACCAAGCTTTTCTTGAATGGAATTGCTTCAAATTTATTGCCTCTCTTGAGAACCGTCTTCATCTCTTTGGCGGTCTTGATCTTGCCGAACGGTTTCCTTGATTTGCTAGTGACCCGCTTGTATAATTTTTCTTCCTTGCATGATAATTTCACAAATAATATCTTTCCATTGTATCGCTCTAGTTTCTTAATAAGCTTTTTCACAAACTTATTCTGGACATTCTCATGCGCCATTGTGAATATCAAATCCACATTGTGTCTTGCAGCTGCCTCGAACATCTTGTATGCGATCTCCCATTTCAGCTGATTGGTCATCTCATTCCGCTCTGGAAAAACAAAAGAAACATAATCAGCAGTCAGATGGCTATGGAACAATCTGAAACCTGTTATTTTGGCAAGCTGTTTTGCCACTGTCCATTTTCCGACAGCAGGCGGGCCATATATGTAAATTAGCTTCATGTTAGAAATTAAGTAAAATAGGTATATAAAGGTGACGCCTATTCCTTCCAAACAATAAACCCGCCCATGTAATCCTGCCTGAAGACTTCCTTGCCTTTGAAGAAGATTATCTCGGTGCCTTTGAACTGTGCGATGTCTCCTTCGCTCTTGTCGATGTACATGAAATCTCCGTCCTTGATTTTGTCCGGGCCTCTGAACGGCCGTTCTGGACTGACTTTTTGCAGTGCTTTTCCGAGAAATTCAAAAACCTTGTGGGTAAAATCATGATCTCCGTGAAATTCAATCTTCATTCCGCCGTTGTAAGACATGTTCCAGATTGGTTTTCCTTTAAAGCGAATAACTTCCTGGCCAGGCGCTAAATAATAGCCAGCATAACTGTCGACATATTCAAGATCTCCTTCTTTGTACGGTGCGAACTCGACAAAACCCGGCCTCTGCGGATTTTTAATCTTAGGTGCGTCGCCTGCATAGCCATGCATTCTGGCTCTCAATAAAAATTCAATCAGTTTATATTTTTCAAACACCATCAAAGAAAGAAAAAAAACATTATTATATAAATTTTATCTTAGCATCTTCAGTCCGCTGCCGGGCCTTGTGTCCCATTTGAATTCGACAGGGCCTGGGACAGATTCAATGCAGTCGTATCCGAATTCTCTTGCAATGCGCGCTTCTTCCTTCGTCCTTTCGTGCACAGAAGGAGGATGCGTCTCAGCTGTCTCTTCTGAACTTGGAAGATACAAAGCAAGACGGACTGCAAAATGTTCAGGATTGAAAATTTCTCTTAGCTTTCCTATGTTGACTTCGCAGTCTTCCATCAGGACAAACGACAGGTTTATTTTTCTTTTGCCGACTATCTGCCTCCACTGGGCTCCGAACTCTGCGATCTCTTCAAAGCTCATCAGCTCTTTGTACGGGATCATTTTCTTTCTTTTTCTTTCGTTTGTTGTATGCATAGAGACATTTATCTGGAAACTTTCTTTGTATCCGTGCAGATAGCCCATCATGTATTCCAGTAATTTCTGTGAATTCTTTGTATTAGGCATTATAGAGGCAAGCTGGAAACTCGGCGAGTATGTCTCTGCAATATTAACTACCCCGTCTATGGTGTCGGGATTCAGCAGGGGCTCTCCTGTTCTGGTCAGGCTCACCTTGAGAGGTTTGTCAGGATCAAACCAGGAAACATCTGAACCATCAACAGCCAGCCGCACCTGCTCAAGATGCTCTGCAGGAGAGACATTCCTGACAGTCTTGTAGTTCTTCAGGAAGCAGAAACTGCACCCTACAGGGCATCCTATCTGCGAGGTTATGGAAACAAGATTTTTGTGATAATTCTCACCAGAAAAAACAGCTGTCTCGATCAGCTGTCCGTCTTGCGCCCTGTACACATTGATGTGTGCTCCAGGATAGAATCTGAATTGAGCCTCAAGTTTAAGCGCCATTTATAAGCCATATAAGAATGAATATTTAAAGCTTGACCTCATTTGCAGCACCTTTCCCCGTCGCACGGCCCGAGGTCTGTCTCATCGTCTGCACAGTTAGGCTTGCACGTTCCGCCCTTTCTCTGGCATTCAAGCTCGAGCGGTGTTCCCAGCACAAGGCTCTCCTGCCCGCTCTTTATCACTGTTATTGCTGCTTCGCCTGTCTTCCCTTCTGCATCAGCAGCCCTTATTATAAGATCGAATGCGTCGCCTGAATTATACTGATACTTCAGCTGCTGCGGTCCCAGGAATGAATAGGTTCCTGTCACAGGATCAGGCTCTATCCTGTCAAGCTTGTTGATGTAATATCCTTCGTAAGGTTCTTTCTTCTGCTTGTCTGCATTCTCAGGCCGGGCGTTCCATTCCCTCGCAGCTTCTGTCGCAGAAAGCCAGGACTTCTGGTCATAAAGCGCTGCGCTTTCAATCTCTTTACAGTCGTCCCACATTGTAAAGACAACTTCACTGTTCTTTGTATAGAAAGTTTTCATGTCCTGTGTTATGAGGCTGTCTTTCAACGGCAGGACAAATTCCACTTTTGGATTCTCTTTGCAGTCTTTTGGAGGGACGTCCCTGAAAGTGAATGACAATTGTTTGCTCTGCACCTGTTCCCTTCCGAAAGGAACGAGATCATCCCTGTTGTCTATTATGCCGTTCTGGTCAACATCGTGATAAAGGGTGAGATTCAATTTGTAATTTCCAGGAGGGAAGTCTGTCTCAGGCGCCTGTCTGGTCAGTCTTGACTTCCGCGGAGCAGGAAGCACTCTTGTCTCGAGCACGTCGGGCCCTGCAAATATCCGCATCCTCACGCTGTCATCCTCGCCTACGGCTTCGATGGAATAAGTTATCTTGTTCACCACTGCCTGTTCTTTTGCAGTGCATCTGAAGTCCATCCCGTCCTGCGAGCAGTCAAAAGCGTCACTGTCAGCAACAGAGAACAAGAGTATTTTCCTGTCAGAATAGTCAACAGCATTCTCTGCCTTGACTGTCATCTCATCGCCTTCCTGCAGAACAACGCTCTTGTCTATGCCCAGCGTCGAAAGGCCGACTTTCTCGCCCTCGACAACAAGCTGTTCTGCAACACCAGAAACACCGACCGCTTCTGCAAAAGTATGGACATTGTTCACATAGATTCCTTTTGCTCCAGACAGATCTATCTTCCAGGACGCGAGCTTGTTCGGATCATCCTTGTTTGTTACAGCATCATTGTTCGGTTTTGTCAGGCTGTACACAAGATAGATGTCGGGCTGGGGACCTGCCTCTGCTCCTGCGATTGAAGGCGCCATTGATGCGACTTCTGATTTCACAACAACACTGTTGCCGGGATAATAAGTGCTCACTCCAGAAGGAGACAAAGCGCTTGACCTGTATTCGACTGCCTGCAGGGCGCCGCTTATTGTCTCGCACATGATCCCGGGAGGGACGACCTGGAAATGACACTGCGCAATCATAGGAGACTTTCTTATTATCTGTTCTTTCTTTATCTTATGCTTGGTCTGGTCTCCTAATTGATAAGTAAGATCAAGGATGGCAACATTTCCCCAGTAGCGGGCTTTCTCGTCTGTATAGAAAATGTTTGTCTCGATGCTGCTGTCAGTCTCGACAAAGACGCCCTCTTCATAGATGATGACAGGTGCACCCGGCGGGCAGTATTCTCCGCCAGGCTCGCGTTTGTCGCAAACGATTTTCACTGTACCTGTCACCCTTTGTCCTCCAGAAAGGATGCCGAGAGTGAGATAATAATTGATTGATGCTTCGCCTGTGAACGGATTCCAGGCATTGAATCTTGACTCAGGTATCATCGGCCCGATTACAGGCGCGACAGGAACCCTTGTCGCCCGCTGGAAAACATCCCTGAGGTCGCTCCAGTCGCCTGTTATCGCTGCAATGCACGCCTTGTGCACCAGCTGGTCAGTGGAGAGGCCGAACCTGTTCATTATCAGTCCGCCGTATCTCTGCTGAAGACGCTCATTAACTTCCTTGAAGTTTCCCCTGAACGTGCTCCCCTCGCCAGAACTGAAAGAGCCGAAACCTTTTCCAGTCAAGAACTTCTTTATCGCCCATGTTATCAGATCGCAGACATACTGCGCAAATAATCTTTCACAATAACCGCCCCTGACTTCGCCGATCATTGCCTGCTGAAGGCATTTCTTCATCCCTTCGCTGACTCTAAGGAAATTGCTAAGATGTCCTCTCACACCGCTCACGCAGCCGCACTGCAGCGACAGGAACACATCATCATAAGGATTGACCTCGCCCTCGTCATTGAGGGCATCTGCATCTGCAGGCCAGCACTTGGTCTCGTGGAAGCCCGGCGGCCCTTCTGAATAACAGCCCACGCTTCCTGAAGTTGCGCTCGCTGCGGCATACGCGCTCTGGTTCAATGTTGTGCAGGCATAACGCAGTGTTCCTGCTTCTGTAGTCATAGGAGTTCTCGAACCGGCCTGGAAAGTTCCGGTGCTCCTTGCACCTCCTCTTCTTGAAACAGTCGATTTGAATCTTATAGGCACCTGGCTCTCGTTCACAGACCGTATCTCGATTGCATTCTCTCCCTGCGCGCAGATAGGCCTTCCTTCGAGCGTCCGGGCTTTGCTTCCGGGAACCCATCTGTAGGTGGTCGTCATGCCGTCGACTTCCTGCCTGAAAGCCACATCCTCTGGCTTCGGCTGCAATTCAAGCGGCTCTTCTTTTTCCTTGTCGCCCGGCGCATAGTATTTTTCTTTTTCCTCATCATAAACATATTCCCTGCCTTCCACGCTTGTCACTTTCTTGACTTTCTCGCAGTCAGGAGGGATCGTAGGGCACCATACCCTGTCGCACACCATGTACATCCTTTTCTCGTTCTCGGGCGTGGCGCCGCCTGCAAGCCAGCTGTAGACAGTCATCGCGACACAGCCCACTGTCGTGGCGATGGTAGCTTTCTCTGCGATGTCGACTGCCTTCTCAAGGAATTCTATCCAGTCATCAAGTATGCCCAGGGTCTTGTTGATAATCTCAGGAGTCAAAAATTTTGTATAATCAAAAGGCGTCTCCACGCCGACAGCGTGCTTCAGATACACATGCTCGCTCGGGCTTGCAGTCCCCATCCTGTAGCTTATCACAGTGTCGAGCGCGAAATCTATCTGCAGTCCTGTTCCTGTATTGCCGATCTCTTTTCCGCCGAGATCCTCTTTCAATTGTTTTATGTCGCCCGCCACAGGCTTGACTTTCAGTTTTGTGAGGACAAACAATCTGTTCTCGTCCTCGAAATAATGAGAATAGGTCTCGCTCACGCTCACGAACTTGTTGTCGTATCTTGTGCCGTCGAGCGAGCTTGTCGCCACAACATTGCTTATTGCGTCCCCGCCGTAAAAAAACACATCATACATTACGCTCACATCCACGCCGGTGCTTCTTTCTGCCATCAGGTTGTTGCTGTACACGGTATTGGGCACAGTATATATCCTTCCGACCTTCCACTGCAGGCTCCCGGGCTCGAAATTGATGACCTTCTGTTCAACATTAACATTGCCTGCTTCATCTTCTGTGATAAAGATGATGACATTCTTTGTCTGCATCTGCTGCTGCGGCATCTGCTGTGAATACGTGCTTCCGTAATAATACTGGCCTGTCGAAGTCAGTTGCGCAGGCGCCTGCGAAAGTGCGATCTGCGTGCTGAATTTTGCGTCCTCTCCGCTGTTAAGCTCTTTCGCCCTTCCTACGATGATCCCGCCGACGCCTACCTCGAACTCTGTCATCAGCAGCTCCATCCCCCTTGTCTTCAAGAGGTCGGCGCTTATGTTCAGTCCTGTGCCGACATTGAATATCTTCACAGTGCATTTCGGCTCGCTCGTCTTCCCGCTGATGGAAGCTATCGAAAACCTCTGCACTTCGCTGAACACTTCAGGATTCTCAAAAGTGATGGTGCATGGGTTTGTATCAACCCTGAGATCGTAGTGCCTTGTTGCGTTGTTTCCTGCAGTGTCTGCCGCTATGACATCTAAGGTATGATTTCCGTCTGCACCTATATCTATCTGCTGGCTGAAGGTCTTGTTTGAGACTGCAACAGCAACAGGACTTTTACTGTCGACAACAGCTCTGACAGTCCCTTCCTCATCAATATAACCCTCCAGCATGACCTTGCTGCTGTTCAACACGTCCTTTATGTCTTTCAGATGCAGTCTCGGAGGAGTCAGGTCGATCATCAGATACTTTGTTATTTCCTCTCTGCTGCCGTCAGGCTTTGTTATTCTTATTATCAGTTCATTCAGGCCAAACTTTCCGAGATGCACGCTCTCTATCAGTTTGATGGTCGCGCTGAACTCCCCTGTCTCATCCGCTTCCACACTGAAAAGGCCCGTCTCAAGCACCTGGGCAGGAATAGAAGGGTTGTTGATGAAGAATCGCACAGTGCTTCCTTCTGTTGTACTGCCCCTGATAATGATCTTATCTTTTCTTGTTTTTTCTGCAATCGCACTTATACTGTCATATACAGGTACGCTGAACTCGAGTCCGTCTGAAACAAAGAACTGCTCTTCTGTGCCATCACCGACAGCATCAGCAGCATCTGCATCAGTCGCATTCACCATGTCATTCTGGGCATAAGCTACTGCAATGCTGACCGTCAGCATTATGACTATCATGAATACCGTCAATGCTTGTTTAATTTTTTTGTTCATCTTAGTGTAGGGTTGAATTCTTTGCTTCTCGGCACTACAACATCCATCCAGAATGCTGAAAACTCTTCAAGATCCGTTATAGGAGTCTTGCTCGCGATAACATACAGCCGCAGTTCCTGCGCGCTGGTCAGTGCCTCGCGCGTTATCTTCCAGTTCTCAAGATAATATCCTCCCACAGGATTCTCGTCAACCAGCAGTTTTGCATCCACATTGTATACAAGATCGTCATAAATCATATCAAGATCCTTCATTGTCTCTGCTTCTGTGGGGTACAAGACATTGTCCTCAAAATCTTCTTGTATATTATACAGGGAAACATAGACTTTCTCATTCTCCTTGAGATCCCTGATATACAGATTGTTGTCTTCAAGCTCGACAACAAATATGCTCGGCTTCAGTTTCTTCAACGGCATCAGTTCGACTGGCGGCGCCTGCGCACCTGCTGTCGTGACTGTCAGCTGTGAGACGCTGTCCACGTATCCCGGCTTGCTGACAACAAAGAAGCCGTTGATGCACGCAGGGAACAGGGTATCAAGTACAGGCA
>WJKV01000056.1 GCA_014728875.1 Candidatus Woesearchaeota archaeon
CTTTCATATGTGCTGGCTTTCTTTTCCTTTTCTTTTATCTTCGCCTCTTTCCTGCTCAACTCCTGCAATCTCGGTGAAATACTTTTTCTTTCAGTCTCTAACTTTTTTGTCAAGCGTTCTATCTCTGCTTTCTGCTTTTCTATATCTTTCAATTTTTTAGAAATGCGAGGCTCCTTTTTCAGCAGGTTCTTCTCTTTGGTCTTCAATGCAGATTCTTTCCTGCTTATCTGCTGGATGAAGTTCTTCAGCTGTTCTTCTTTCTTGTCCAGTTTTGCAAGATCCTGCTTGACTTTCTGCGCGATAGTCCGGGCTTCTTTTCTTTCCTGCGCAAGCGTCTTTTTCTCTTTCTTGATCTCTGCTGAGAATTCAGCTGTCTTTTTCTGAAGGTCCTTTTTCTTTTTTTCCAGCTTCTTTATCTCGTATCTCAGATATTTTTCCCTGTCTGGAAAGGACTTGTCAGCTTTTGAACTTGATTTCTTTTTCGTGCTCTTTCTGCTGGTTTTTGCTTGTTTTTTCGGGGGATCCAAAGCTACATGCTCCATGTCATTCAACTTATTCCTAAATTTGGCCAAGAATGCTCTTTTTTCTCTTTTATCTGCCATTACATAAACCCCCTATAATTATTTTTTCAGAGAGTGTCTCACTTTAAAAATCTTTATCTATTCTCGATAGTGATAAAATGAATAACTACTGGCTGGTGGGGGTTGTGCTGGTGAAAAACAATAAGATTTATAAACAAGTCATCAAATCTGGGCTATAATAAGGAGAGATTTAAAATGGAAACTTGTTCAAGTTGCAGCACAAGAATAACAAACTCTAAAGGCAGCATACGGTTCAAATGCCCTAACTGCGGCGAGGGTGAAATCGTGCGGTGCGCGCACTGCAGAAAGATCGCTGCAAAATACACTTGTCCTAAATGCGGATTCACAGGACCTAATTAAAATGGCCCAAGTAATAATAACCTTCAAAATCATGCCTGAAAAGCCAGACTGTGATCTGAATTCTATCCAGGAACAGGCAGAACAGTTCATAAAAGAATTTGGAGGCGAAGTCGGCAAGGTGGAAAAAGCACCTGTCGGTTTTGGTCTGATAGCTTTAGTCATGATGTTCGTGATGGACGAATCTCTGGGAAGCACAGAAGAGCTGGAAGACAAGATCCAGCAGTTAAAGGATGTTGCTTCTGTAGAAGTCACAGATGTCAGAAGGGCAATAGGCTAGAATTTATTTCTTGCTTGGTTTCTTTATTATGTTGACAAACTGCTTAATCTTGATATTTGTTCTGATTCCTTTGTCGCTGAAATGAGTCAAGGCTGCCTTTACTTTCTTTTGCTTCAGTCTTCCCAATGCATCCTCTGTTTTTGGCGGAGGGAACCTGTAGTATTTTGAGATTTTGTGCAGGTCATAGAAAAGAAGGCTGTCCTTTATCTCTGATTCAAGCTTTATCTTATAGGTCAGGTCATTCTGCAGTGATTTGTATATCTTTTCTGCCAGCTGGCGATCCCATAACTGGCCTGTCCACAAAGGACCTGCCCACTGCATCGGGATATTTTTGCAGCAGACAGCGTGGTTTATTTTATTGAATTGTCTGCTCAGGCATTTTTTGCAATACAATAAGTATGCATGTTCTTTCACAACTTCGTCTGCTAATTTTCTTCCCTTTTTACAAATAAAAAAGACCCTGTAATAGTGCTGTGTGGCGAATGCGTATATAGGGAATAATGCTTTTTCATGGTCAGCGCCTGTCAACTGTACTCTCCTTATCAACATTCTTAGACCTAGTTCGTGCATAAGTTCATTCTTCATTCCCTTTGCCCAGTACTTTCTTAATCCTGCTCTTACATGCGTACCTGCTAATGCACCAGTATCTGTCGCAGTAACAGCGAAAATGCCTCCTCTTGCCAGTTTCAGAATGGCAATATCCAACATCGTGTTCGGACTACCAAACGGATCAATGTCAATGTAATCATAACCTCCCTGCTCTAACATCAATAATCTGCCGTCCTTGTTTGTGAGTTTTATTCTCTTGTCTCTTGCTGTCAGCTTGTTTAGTTTCAGATTCTCCTTGATGTTTTTTACAGCGATCTTGTCAATGTCATTGATGTGGATTTCCTTTATCGCGCTTTTAGGCAGCTCCTTCAGCATCCGTATCGCCCTGATGCCTGTAGCTGCCATGGGCAGACAGACTATCATGTTCTTCTTATTCACTGCCTTCAGAAGAGCGATAGAGATGCTCCTGTTCAGCTCCATCAAGCTGTTATAGAAAACGTTCTTTGATTTTTTAATTGTTGTGCCGGATTCTGTGATTGTTTGTTGTTTCATAAATCAAGAATAAGAACAAGAAGTTTAAAAATTTAAGCTATTTTTCTTATGAGTTTTGTTTTTAGGGTGCCATGCGTATTTTGATACGTATTTATCAAGAAAACCAATGTTGAACTTTTTTGATATTCTTTTCCATAGTGCAAAATCTTCTCCAAATTTCAACCTTTCATCAAACAATCTCCCATTTCTGTCTTTTAATAAATCATATATTTTCCTTCTGAACATCACTGTCTGGGAATGAATACAATTTTTATTGGATTGCAATATCTTTGCAGTATTTTCATTTAGGTTTCCAGAGGTCCAGAATTTTTCAAAATATTTGCAAACAGTCGAATTGTTAATTCTTTTTCCTCTGATATTTGTTGTGATCGCTTTTGCATGTACGAAATCTTTTTTTGGATTTTTTTCTAGAAATCTTGTTAAATCTCTTAATCTGTTCGGCAAAGCAAGATCGTCATCATCCAAAAAAGTAATATAATCTCCTCTTGCCTTTTTCAACCCAAGATTTCTTGCAGAAGCTGTGCCTCCGTTTGTTTTGCGATATAATCTGATTTTGCCTGATCTAATATATTTTGAATATTTTCTTTCTAGTTCAGGCAAGGGATTGGCATCGCTCCCGTCATCAACAACAATTATTTCATAGCCATCAAAATCTTTTTGATTCAATATGCTATTGATACATTTCTTAAGATTATTTATTCTATTATGTGCGGGGATGATCGTGCTGACCGTTGGTTTTGTATCGTCTAATGAAAATGAATTGTATAATTTCTTGTAATCTTCGATAATATTGTCCCATAAATAATCCTCTCTTATTTTCTCTTGAGCTTTTTGAGCTGTCGTATTCGTTTTGTTCACATTATTAATGCAAAAATCTACAGATGATTCTATGCTTTTCGCATTTTTTGGAAGAACAGGATAAGCTAGATTGCTATTAATGAATAATTCATTCAAATTTTGTATTTTGCTGCAGATCACAGGAATACCTGCCGCCATAGCTTCTAAAATAACAAAGGGAAAAGTTTCATGATGACTTGGCAATATCAGCAAATCCATCTTTCTCAAGGTTTTGTTGAAGTTCTTTCTATTTTTCCACTTATAGAATCTCACTTTGCTCTTTACATCTTTTAGATCCTCTTTCATTTTATTTTCTATCTCTTTTGTTCCAGAAAAATCAGATCCGAGTATATGCAAACGAATATCGTGCTTCTTCAATATAC
>WJKV01000057.1 GCA_014728875.1 Candidatus Woesearchaeota archaeon
ATAACCCTGATAAAATCTCCATGTTCTTGATCTTGCACTGGGTATTCTTCCGCTGATCAGTATCTCTATCCCGAGTGCGCCTGCGCCCATCACAGATTCAAGCATATTGTATCCTATCCTCTTGAATCTCATCAAACCGAATCTTTCAAGCGAGCTCTTGATCCTTTCTGCCACAACCCTTGCATTAAGCATGGGCTCTTCTATCTCTGCAATCTCTACCTGCGGATTTTCCAGTTTGAAATTCTTTTTCAGGCCTTCTGTGATCTTTCTTATGTTCTCGCCTTTTCTTCCTACGACCAAGCCAGGCTTGGCAGCATAAATAATTATCTTGTCTCCTAAAGGGGTCCGGACAACCTTGGTATGGCTGAATCCTGCACCGGGGATTTTAGTGTAAATGAATTTCTCTATCTCGAATTCCTTTAATTTTTCCTTGATGAATTGACGTTCAATCATTTTTTGTTACCTTCATTTGTTTCGGCAGTTGTTTTTGCAATAGCTCCTTCTTTTTTCTTTGGTTTGCTCTCCGGCTCTTGAGCTTTAGGCTTTGTCTCTTTCTTGGTTTCTTTCTTTACTTCCTTTTTTGTCAGAGCTTCTCTTACAACAACCTCAACATGAGTCCTTTTCATGTTTCGTCCTCTGTGCCTTCCGCCTTTTACAGGCCTGCTTGCGTGATGTGCATTGATGTGATAAATCTCCAACTTTCCTGTAGCAAGGCCCAGGTTCTGGGCATTCGCAGTAACGCTTTCCAGCAATTTCAGGATTCGCTGGCTCGCCTTAACAGGATATCTTCCTGGCCCTATCTTTGTCCTGTGCGGGATGTCCCTCTTGTGCCGTTTGAAAGGAACTGCTTGTTTTTTCAACATCACATTCTGTAAAATGATCTTTGCCTTTTCCAGCGGCTTTCTTCGCAAGAAACTGCATATCTCAACTGCATGCTTTGTACTTATGTCTAAGTCGGTGCCGACAGCTTTGGCCATGTTCTCTTCTATTTTGCAGCTGTAGTTTCTTGCCATCTTCTTTCTATCTTTATTTCACGCTGATAGAGGACGTTCCTCTTGTCGCGCCGATACCCGGCGCGCTGTGCTGGATCCTCTTCCTTGTATCTACCATCTCGCCGAGACGATGACCTATCATCTCAGGCAAAATATAGATCTCTTCGAAAGTCTTACCATTATGAACTTGAATCTTTAAATCTACCATTTGAGGCAGAATTACCATATCTCTTGCATGCGTCTTCAGTTTCTTTTTGCCGTTCTTTATCTTGTTCAACAGACTTACCTGTTGATTAGTCAAACCCCTCTTGATGCTTCTTCGTAAGTTCGAAGGCAACAGTTCTGCGAACTCGTTCAAACCCATCTGCTTGAGCTCCTCAAGGTTTTTTCCTCTGAATGAAAATTCTTTTGCCATTTTTTACCTTATTTTTTCTTTCCTGTTCTTCTAGCTGCTATTTTTCCTACTTTTGCTCCAGGCGAGGTATGCTTTGATACTGTATATGGATAATTTTTCTTTGAACTTCTTGTGCCGCCGTGGGGATGATCTACGGCGTTCATAGCTTGTCCGCTCACCTTAGGATACAACTTGTTCCGCGCCTTTAATGCCTTGTATTTGACTCCTGCTTTTATCATAGGTTTTTCTTTTCTTCCGCCACCAGCAACAACACCTATATTCGCCCGGCATTTAGGATTGAATGTCTTTTTCTTTTTTGACGGCAGCTGCACCATGATGCCCTCTGGTGTTTTAGAAAGGATTCTTGCAGAAGCACCGCTCGCCCTGACAAGTTTTCCGCCGTCACCAGGCTGTGTCTCTATATTGTATATCAATGTTCCTTCTGGCAAGGCTTCCAAGCTTGAGATTGCGCCGGGTGCGCTTGTAATATTATTGCCGCTTTCTATTGAATCTCCTATCTTTATCCCTTCCGGAGCTAGGATGTAAGATATGGAATCATCTTCAAATTTTATCTTTGCAAGAGGGGCAGAATGGCCCGGGCAATGCATTATATCAAGAATGATGCCTTTTAATGGCTCGTTGCCTGCTTTTTCCCTAAGGGTATTATGCCTAGCAATGCCTTTGTGATTGAAGCCGCGCACTTTGAATTTACGGCTTCTTCCTCTTTGCTGTGCGATGATTCGTTTTCCCATTTTTACCTTATATTAAACCTAAATTTGTTGCAATGTCTATGGCAGGAGTCTCAGGCGAAAATTTCACATATGCCTTTTTCAGACCCTTGCTTGAATTTAATATGTTGATCTTCAATACTTTTGCCTTGAATAATAGTTCAACAGCAGCCTTCACTTCGTTCTTGTTCGACTTCTTATTTACAATGAAAACAAGTTTGTTCTCGCCTTCCATCAATCTTACGCCTTTTTCTGTTGACAATGGAAACTTGATTATCTTGTAGGGATCTATTTCTGTTCCCTTAACATTCTTCACTTTGCTTTTAGTCTTCTTTGGAACATTCTTTGCTGCTCGTTTTTTTGAACTGTCTTGTTTTTTCTTTTTTTCAACAATCCGTTTTGCCAAATTTCTTGCCATTTTTCTTTATTTCGCGAACAGGCCGCCCTTTTTCATTTTCTCTATTGCACTTTGAGTCCAAATTGCCAGCCTGCCTGGCTGGGCTCCTGGCGCCAGATATTCTGTATTAAGACTTGAAACATTAACTATGTTCACGCCGGGCAGATTCTTCCCAGATTCTTGCAGCTTGCATTTTTTGCTTACTACAATCAAAGGACCTGTTTTGGTTTTATATTTCCTGTTTCTTAACTTTCCTTTTCCCGCCCTTACCTTTTTTCTTGCGCAGCGTTCAATCTCTTTGTTTAATTTTAGATTTTCAAGCACTTTCTTGACATCTTTTGTTTTTGCCAGTGTTTCAAATTTATCTTCTATGATAATAGGAACCTGCTCAGGAACTAAATGTCCTCTTGATTTTATCAGTTCTTTTACTGTTGTCGCACTGATTGCGCTCCTTATGGCTTTTTTTCTTTCTTTTTCATTTAGTTTTTCTGCAAGCTTTTTTTCTGCCTTTGGCGGATGCGCTCTTCTTCCTCCGACCGTGTTGGGCGAGAATGCTCCTACCCAAAAGAATCTTGTTCCGCTTCTGCTTAATACCTTTCTTGGTGTTCTTGCAATACCATGACCGTAGCTTCCTCTATAATCCCTTCTTTTTTTAGAGATTCTTACTGAAGCTCTCTTGCCTGCTTCAGGATCGGCGCCGTAGGCTGTTCGTCTGCCGCTCTGCAGGGAAAGAACTGCTCGCTTTATCAGGTCTTCTCTGATCTTCTCAGTAAACTGTTTAGGTAAATCTATTTCTGTTGTTTTTTGTCCTTCGATATTCAATATAGCTGCTTTCATTTTTCTATGATTTTAATGTCGGCGCAGGCATTGCCAGTTTCTTTTTAGGTCTTATCGGCTCTGTCAGAGTTATCAGCCTTTTCTTAGGGCCTCCTATACTGCCCTTGATTAAGATATAAGGATTTTTTACTGCACCGTAACTTTCAAAAGGTTTAAGCCCTTTTGCTTCGTCTGATATTTTAATAATCCATTTGTTATGTTCCGTCCTTAGATGATAGCCCATCTTTCCGGGCATTGGTGAAGTGTAGGTGACTTTTCCATAACCCTCAGGAGCAAGAATTGCCGCTCTCTTTGCCTTTTCGCTTTTATGGCTTCTTATCTTGACACCAAATCTCTTTACAGGACCCTGGAAGCCTTTGCCTTTGGTTATGCTGTGACTGTCAACCAATTGTCCTGGCTTGAAAACGTCAGAAGCATGTATTTCCTTGTCCAACAAATCTTTAACAAGTTTTAATTTTTCTTCAACATTCGAGCCGCCTATTCCTGTCTGGAAGATTTCTGGTTTCTTTTTTCCGAAACCTGCTAGTCTTGGCTGTGTGTAAACATTAAGTTTTATATCATCATAACCTTCTGCAGAATCGGGCAATTTGTGGGATGCTTTTTTGGGAATTTTAATTTTTTTACTGATGCTCTTGTCGAGCTTTGGGTTAAGAATTTCAGAAGAAAGGCGAAGACCATAAGGTGTTTTTTTATAAAAACGGATGGAAAAGATGCGCAACGGCGGACATTCAATCACAGTGCAGGGAACAGAAAGGGTCTCTTTGGCTGTAGGGGATGTTTTTCTTGTATCGATGAACTGGACATCCATCATCCCTGCTTTGTATCCTGCAAAGCCTAACAGCCTGGCATCCTTAACACTAGCCCAATGTCTGACTCGGGCAGTTTGTTTCTTTGCTCGTTTTCTGGGCCAATATTGAAGTGACCCTCTTCTAGGATATCTAGTTGTAGGCATTTTTGTTCAATGTGAGTTAGGGATATTTTTTTCACCCTCTTTTATTTATAATAGGTTCTCCGCCTAGAATCCGCAAAAAAGCTTCAAAATGATAAAATCTTCGAAAAATATAGATTTTATCTGAATTGTATCAATTTCCAAAGCCTTTTGCTCCAGAGCGGATACAAATAAAGTTTATGTCCCCTCATCTAACCGTAAAAACCCTTAATTTTTGATTTGAACGGTTCTAAGTATTCCACGAAGGATATAGAAGGCCTTTATAAAGTTTTCTAAAGAAAATGCTCATTTATGGCTGTTTTGATTCTTCCCTCTTCTTTTTCATCTTTTCCTTGAAGGCCTTTTGTTTTTCTCTGGTTTCCTTTATCCTTTGCTTTTGCTCTTCTGTCAGTTTTCGCTTGCTTTTCTGCTGTTTTTCTGAATTTATCTGCTGTTTCAATCTTATCTTGACATAATTGACAGGATTCTTTATTTTTCCGCACAAACTATCAGGATGGCACGCCCTCATGTCCAATAGGTATGTCTTATTGTCACAGTTTGGAGGAAGCACTTTCCTGTTCTTTTGCCGCGCGTAACGCAGCTGTGACAACAAAGTGGTGTGAGTCAACGGCTCTCTATTATTTTCATTCCATTCCAGCAGTCTTTTCTCTATCTGGTCATAGCTCCAGCCGCAACAAACAAGAAAATTGATCAGAATGAATACTGCTCTTTTTCTCCCGTCTTCCAAACCTTCAAGAATGTGCTTTATGCAGGGAGGGAAGTATTTTTCTTCTATGGCCTCTGCAGGAATGTCTACTTTTTCATCTTTGGAAATTCCTTTCTGTTCCTCTTCTTTTACCTTTGCCTGCTTTGCCCAGTCAAAAGCCTGGACGAATAATTGCCTTGCTTGATTAGATTTAATATTTGTTCTATTCAAAAACGGAATCTTGCCTACTTCTGTTTTGTCTATTGTTGCGTCATCTGGATCGAATAATAGAATTTTTTCCTTGTCAACAGGCGCAGAAACCAGACCTGTCTTCTGATTTATGCTGTAGACGCTCCTGAAAAGATGCCTGCTGCTTATCAGGATAGTGTCTATGTCGACCAGTGAAAAAGGATTCAGTTTTTTTTCATCCTCGTTCTGCTCGACCAATTCTTCGAATTGTTTGCCGCTTTCCTCCTGCAATTGCTTTATGCTGTATTTCTGAAGAATCGCCGCACTCAATTGTTCTTTTATCATGTCAGCAAGATATGCAGCAACGATTCTTGCTGCTTCTGGAAACAACAATCTTGTTTCTTTTCCTTCTATTGCATCTGGAAAGCTCTCATAAGGCACTGCAATGTGGAAACCCGCTCTTCCGCTGAATTTCACAGTGACCGGCACGTCATAATATTCCAAAGCTTTGATAATTAAATCTGTTGCCAGCTTGCTCAGCTCCAGGTTGTCTGAATCAATATCAAGAATCAAATCCCAGCCGATTCTCAAGCTGTCTAGTTCTGATCTTCTCATTCCACTCGCTAGATGTAGAGGATTAGACCATCTTTCTTCACTAACGTCAAAGGTCAAGACGCCCTGCTTTGCTAATTCAAGAATGTCTGACTTGTATTGAAGCATGTCAGGCCTTTTGCCGTAACTCAAATTAGGATATCTTACTGCAATCTCTCTATTTTCTGCAAGAGATAATATTGCTTCTTGAACATCTTCTCTACTATAATATTCTAATACCTTGTCCATGTCAATCTTGGCTATTTCATCCCCCATGATAAAGAGAATTGGAACTGTTGTATATATAAATATTGCAGAAAACTATTTAAATGGCCGGCAATCTGAACAACAGTATGTTTTGGAACAAAATCAAGACTGTTGTTTTGCTCGGCATCTTGAGCGGATTTCTGCTAGCTATCGGAATGTTCCTGGGCGGTACAGTGGGCCTCTCGATCGGCCTGACAATCGCCCTTTTGATGAATTTTGTTTCTTACTGGGCAAGCGATAAGATAGCTTTGAAGATCTACAGGGCCAAGAAAGCCAGTGAAAAAGAAGAACCTGAACTTCACAGTATTGTAGAAGACGTATGCAAGGAAAGCAACTGCATAAAACCTCCTGTATATGTCATTCCCAATGAAAGTCCAAACGCTTTTGCGTGCGGAAGGAATGAAAAGCATAGTGCAGTGGCTGTCACAGCAGGTCTGCTTAAGATTCTTACAAGAGATGAATTGAAAGGCGTCATTGCCCACGAGATAGCCCATATAAAGAACAAAGACATACTTATACAGACTGTTGCTGGCGCTATAGCGACCTCTATAAGCTATATTGCTCTTTTTGCACGGATAGGTGCAATGGCAGGAGGATTCGGAGGAGGAAGAGGCAGAAATGCCGGCGAACTGCTCGCAATCGCAATCCTGACGCCCCTGATGGCAATGCTGATCCAGCTCGCGATTAGCAGGAGCAGGGAATATCTCGCAGATGAGACAGGTGCAAAAAATATCAAGAACAGCAAGGCCTTGGCAAGCGCTCTGGCAAAGATGAGCAAATCTATTGATTTGCATCCAATGAAAAAGACAGGTGCAAAAGAAGCCACTGCTCACATGTTCATTGCTAATCCTTTCAGAGGAGGTTTGCTTAATCTTTTGTCAACTCATCCGCCTATGAAGAAAAGGATAGAAAGACTGAACAGCATGCAGTTTGAAGCATAAATTTCTTTGACCAATCTTTTCTATCTTAATAATTCCAATAGAAT
>WJKV01000058.1 GCA_014728875.1 Candidatus Woesearchaeota archaeon
ATTTAAAGCTTACGGTTATTCATCACCATAAAGAGACGACATTATACTAACAAGATAAAAGGCCAAAATCAAGCTTAGAAAACCAAAAGAAGTCCTAATTAGGCTGCTTTTATTTATAAAGTATTTATAAATATGGCCTATTTACAGCTAAAAGCATGCAATCTATATGCAATATATTTAAATATTCGAAACAAATAAGCACATTTAAGAGTATTACGGGGAAGAGAGATGGATGTTGGCAGTGAAGATATAGAAGGAAAACTCAGGCAGGAAGCAGAAGACCTGTCTATAGACGCATTATGGGAAAGAGCAGAATTGTGTACTTGTTCTGATAATCCCCAGCCGAAATATGGCCTGATTTTCTATGGCATTCTAAAGGAAAGGGATCCTTCTGATGAGCGCGCTTACATAGGTCTGGCGCAATGCCTTTTATATATTGATGAACTTGAGCCTGCGTTAAAAGAACTGTCAGCTGCAAAAGAGATTATCTCAAGGCTCAGTCAGCCAGAGGCCACGGATGCATTTGACAATTTTCTTTATGCCCAATTTCTTCAATACGCAATAGAAGTCAGAACAGAAAACAAAGCAAGCGAGTTCAGGCTGAAACTGCTGGAAGGATTGAGGCAGAGAAGCATGGGTAATCATCCTAAAGCCAGAAAATTCTTTCTCAACGCTGCCAAACACGGAAGCGGGCCTGAAAAAGAAGAAGCCATTTTTTACACTGCAACTTTATACGGTCTTCCTGATGAGATGATAGAGACCAGCTTAAGAATGTCCACAAATCCTCCGCGTTTTTTCTGGAAACTTCCAGAGCATGAGAAAGAATATCTGCTGAAAGCGCGCAAACACATACAGGACACTTACCTGCCTTGCGCAACACCGGAACAGATCCGCAGGAATTTCAGAGAGGGAAGAAATAACAGGAATGACAAGCACGGGCCGATAAGCAGGGATGAAGTGGAAGAAGCAAAACTGATAATGGAATCTGTTAACACAATAGAAGATCTTGGTTTTTGATTTCTAAATCTATATAGAAGATATAACCAATAGACAACACCAATATATCTATTGCTTGCTATTCTCTATATTACAATGGTTAAGCTGGGATTAGTTAATGTTGACAATAATGGGATTGACGAGGCAAGCGGGTTCCATAAGGATACTCTGTATTATTTTCATCCTGAACTGCAGGAAAGATTGTCAGGTTCTGTGCCGGGACTTCAGATGAACGGCGGCATGCGCAATCTTTCAGAATTGGTGCAGGAGCAGGTTGTGAAGATGAATGATAACGGCGTAGCAGCCTATATCAGGACACAGCCCATCTTTGATTTCAATTTTTTTGACTGGCGGACCTGGTGGAAATTTGCCAAGAGCAAATTAAAATTGCTGCCTTTGGAAGAGGCGCTTGAATCAGATGAGGAAATAGATTCAAGGATATTTGACGATTTGAATATTTCTATCAAACCATACTATCACAAAGGAAAACTCGGTTATGAGATTGCTGTAAATGTTGCAAACGACAAGGTCACAGACATATTCGGCAGGGCAAAGAAAGAAGAGGAAAGAGCAAAGAGATGGGGCTTTAAAAGATCAAAAGATGAAGCAGCAGTGATGGCAGTCGCGTCAGAGTCAGTGCTGCCTGAAAAAGCCAATGCGCCTAAATATGGAGCATCATTGGACAGGGAAGGCTACAGGACAGGAAGGATAATTGATTTCTTGAAAAAGATGGAAAAGCTTTATGCTGCATTGGCAAAGAAAAAGAGCATGAGACTGCCGGATGAGACAATGCTGCTCGCGCCGCAGAACGCACGAAGAGTTTTTCTTAACGATAAATCAGAGGACTTGTACAATCACCAGAACATCTCTATCACTGACAATGCTCTTGTGGACGCGAGACCGGTCATTGATCTTGAGCTGAAGTACGGCCGCAGGATCGGGAACGAAAGAAACTGGGAGGATCTATTGGCAGAGATAAGAAAGAAGAAACAAAACAAAAAGACAAAGCCCGTAGGAAACAGGCCGGGAAAAGGAAAGACCAAGACCTTCAATCCGAATGAGACAAAGGACAAGAGCCTTGATTTCAAGAATTACAAGACAGTAAAAAAGATATTGGATAAATTCGTAATAGGGCAGAGCAGCGCCACCTTGACGCTTGCAGAAGCGATCTGCGACCATTACCAGAGGATGCAGATGAGCGACGAGGACAGAAGAGTCGCCCGGAAGAAGAACATACTGCTGGTCGGGCCTACCGGCTCTGGAAAGACATATCTTGCAAGGACAATCGCAGACAAGGTACTGAATGTTCCTTTTGCAGAAGTTTCTATGCAGGACAAGACCGCTTCAGGTTATGTAGGCGGCGATGTTGTCAGCATACTTGAGGAACTGATCAGCAATGCAGGCGAGGACATCAGCGCTGCTGAAAAAGGAATCGTTTATCTGGACGAGATAGACAAGATAAGGAAGCAGGGAAACGGAGACAAGAGAGACATCAAAGGGGACGACATACAGAACGAACTGCTTACTGTGCTTGCAGGCGAGGTAAAGGAAACAAAATACGGACCGATAGACACGAGCAATATCCTGTTCGTCTGCGGCGGAGCGTTCGAGGGCATTGAAAATTACTGCAAACTGGACCAGAAGCTTGACAAAAAAAAGAACAGAAGACGAAGAATCAATGCAGACGTATTGAGAGCCTATGGTTTCAAAGGCGAGTTCATCGGCAGATTGCCGTATGTCGTGGAATTGAACAAGCTGAATAAGAAAGACTACGTAAGGATATTGAAAGCGCCCGGCTCTGCACTTGACGGCGAAAAGAAACTGTTCGAACGGTACGGAATAAGGCTGGAGTTTGAAAAAGACGCAATAGAGCGTCTTGCAGAATATGCAGCAGAAGACTCTACAGGCGCAAGAGCAATCGAAGGCCTGCTCGCAGACTCGCTCAAAGGACTGAGGACAAAAGACCACCGCTATATTTCAAACGGGACATTAAGGATGACAAGAAAACGGGTTGATGAACAGCTCGCAAAGTACAGGTAATGGAGAATATGCTATGCATGCATAGCACCGAGCGCAGCGATTAAAATAACAGAAAAGGAATAAAGACCCGGAAACACAGTCGATATCAGAAGCATGCGGAGCGTGCTATGCAATAGCACCGAGCGCAACCTAAAAACTTATCAGGATCTCGACGTCCTTTCCAAATATCTTTTTCAGGTCTTCAAAGATAGGTTCTTTGATGAAAGCTCTTTTAGGAATCTTGGCCTTAGAAAGTTCCTCTTCATACTCTTCAATGCTTGATTTCTCTTCTTTGCCAAGGCTTCCGTCCGGCTTTATTCTTGCTTTCAGATATTCTTTCTCTTCTGCATCTATGTCAGGAATGATGAACGCAGTATTCTCAAGCAGTGCAACTTCTCCGAACTTCGGCCCGTATTTAACCCTGATCTTTGTTCTTTCCAGCTCCATCCCTCTTTTTCTCTGCATGTATTCAACAAGCACCCTTATCAGGAGCCTTCCGTCTTTCTGCGCCTTCTCCACTTCTGTCTTTGTCAGCTTGTTCGCCTCATAGTCCTTTTTCGCCTTTATTATGTCCTTCAGTATCCGCAAGTACTTGTCAGGAATCTTTCCTTTTTCAATCAGCTCTTTTTTAAAGGTTTCAAGAAGCTTTTCTTCCTTGACTTCCTCCACGCCCTCTGTCTTCAGGCAGTCCCTGCACACTGTCAAGATAGTATCATACAGCTCAACAATGTTCTCCTCTTCTTTCATCTTTTCTATCTGCTTGAACAATCGTTTCAGCCGCTTGAGGTATTTGTCAGCGTCGGACAAGAGCTCGTCAACCTCTTTTCCGCTTACTTCTTTTATGTCGCCGTGCTCCACGCCCTTGTAATAGTCCCTTATCTTCTTCATTATCTCCACATAGCTGGGCTCGAGCATCTTTTCTTTTCTCACAAAGATCTCATTCAGCAGGTTGACTGTCTCTGCAGGCGTCGGAGGAGGCACGCCGTAAAGCATCAAAGCTGCCTGCGACGGCGTAAGAGTGGCCCAATAGATGTCAGACTCGACAAGACCGATCAGCTTGAACTTCACCCTGCTCACCAGCTGCTCGCCGCTGCTCATGAACATGTCGATTGCTTCTGGAGACGGCTTGATCCTGCCCATCTTAAGCAGATATTTCCACGGAACAAAGGTTCCCCTGTCAAACAACGGCACGCCGTCCCTCAGGAAGGTAAAGATTGTCGGCACTGCATCCTTAATCGATTCCCAGATGTCGGTCAGGATATATATGTTCACATTCAGTTTGTTCTTTATTCCTGTTACCTCGCCGGCCTCGATCCCCATCCCGACAATTATCGCCCTGAGCTTGTCTTTCAGCTCAGCCCTGGACATCTTTTTTACATCTGTATCATCTATCACTATGCCTATGTCGATGTCGCTCTCGGCTCTCGGCTCTCCCCTTGCAAGGCTTCCCCACAGGACATAGGCGACAACATACTTTTCGAACTTTTTCATCACCATGCTCTTGTGCAGGTTCGCGATCTTGAGTCCGGCAAGCATTCCTGTGTCATAGACAGGAGCAGAGACGCCGAGCAGTTCCACAAGATCGTATTTTCCGTCGTAGCACGACTGCCATAGTTCAGTGAGTATGATTGTCTGCGGCTTCATGTTGGGATCTATCTCTTTTGCAAGATTCTCAATGATCGCAGAAAGCTTGTCCTTGAGCTCGTACTTTGACATCTTCTTGCTGTCAGTGTCATTCACGAGAACGATTATATTGATCTCTTTCTTTTCCTTGTCTTCTTTAGAAGGAGGAAGCAGGCCTATGCCGAGTATGTATTCATCAAATTTTTCAAGAACCTGTTTTTTTAAACTGTCCAGTTTCTTTTTCAGCTTCTCTATCTTTTCCTTTGCCTCTTTTGGAATCTCCTCAGGCACACCCTCTTTTTTTTCAGCCATCTGGAAAAAAGATGTGTATTATAGTTTATAAATGTTTTGAAAGAAATTAAAATTCGGCGAAACACACTATGCGCATTGTTCAAGCGATTAAAATGTGCATTATCCGAGTTTGTAATCTTTCATGTTGCAGAGCGCATTGAAATATTCTATACAGGTTTCGCATCCGCACAGATGATTTCTAAAACCAAGGTGCTCTAAAGAAGTATCTTTCGGATCTACTTTTCCGTCTGCCCATTTTTGATAATAATCAATGAATTCGTTTGCACGACCAGCATGCTCTTCTTCTACTTTTTCTCTTGCATTTCTTACCCTTCTTGCCAGCTTCTGGAATTCCTTGAAATCAATACCGTCTTCAATAAAAAGATCTCCCTGCAGCCTTAATGCAAGGCCTTTATCAGCATCAAAACATTTTTCAGCAACATCTATCGCTCTTTTCAGCCTTGAATCACAGTACGGGCATTCTCTTCTGTGCGCTGCAAAGAACCGGTCAAGCATTCTTACATCGCCGTCACAGAACTTGTTTAAGATCTTTGCCTCTTCTTCTGAAAGGCCCTGGGCCCCGCCTATTCTTTTGCCTGTCCTGACTATTGCCTGCAGCCTGTTGATGTAATTGGCATAAGCGTCCCTTTCTTCCGGGGTAATGCCATCAGTACAAGTTGTGTCTAATCCATAAAAATCTTCTTCCATTTTATTCTTATTTCCGAGAAAGTCATATATAAAGATTACTGGTTATCACTAGTAGACGACAAATATATAGAAAGTCAATCTTCCCCCAACATTAACCCAACGGCTTCCATTCATCGGTCTTTTTCCATTTTGTGCCTTTTTTAGGCAGCTGGATTTCAGTGAAGAACGTTGGATTGTTCTTACTCCTCTTCCTCATTCTTAATTTTAGAGAAGTGAAAGTCTTATTTAAAAGTTATACCTATATACTATATGTTTTTCACTACTTTGTGATGCTCTTTTAAAAGAGCCATAAACTGCTTTAATTCTGCAATCGGAAGCGTAAAACCGCCTGCCCTTTCATGACCCCCGCCTACAAAACCAGATATCTTTTCATTGAACGATTCAAGATAGATGCCTGCGTCAAAATCAATATCATCAGGCACCCTCATGCTGCCCATTATAGAATCATTATACTTGTTCATCACGATTATGGGCTTTTCTTTCATGTGTTTTGCGCACAGCACTCCCTGGATGTTCTTGTCGCAGTCTATCTGTATGTAATCCAGATGTGGCAGATTCTTTATGTTGACAGGCATCTTGTACAAGTCTCTCAGTTCATATCTCAGGTTCTGCAGTTCCTGGGCAAGCGGATGTGTATTATATACAAAAGGCTCCCAGCTTTCTATTGCCTTGAACAGCTCCAGAGGAACCTGTCCGCTCCAGTGCACTCTTTTTCCCACATTCAGGCTTGAAACATATCTCTCGAGAACAAGATACTCGCTGTCATCATAGTAGCTTTGTTTCCTGACCATCAGCTCAGGGAACGCACCCATTGCCTTCAGCTCAAGTTCGTGCGGCATCTCTTTGTTGCTTCCGCCGTCACCGAAGAAACCCAGCAGTGTCAGGAATATGAAATAAGGCTCGTCTGTTCCTTTGATCAGCTTCTCCCAGATCACCGTTGTGCAGCTCTGGGCATCCTTGTCGTGAATCATCAGTGCATAATCTTGTTTATGATCGCCGTTCTCAACAGGATGGTGGTCTATGTAGATGACAGGCTTGTCAATATCACTGCCTGCATGGATGTCAGTGCATATCACAACATCGCAGTCTTCTGGAACATCCTTTTTCTCTATCA
Source organism: Candidatus Woesearchaeota archaeon (assembly GCA_014728875.1). Taxonomy (GTDB): domain Archaea; phylum Nanobdellota; class Nanobdellia; order Woesearchaeales; family WJKV01; genus WJKV01. The sequence goes on from WJKV01000058.1 coordinate 6,752, forward strand.
GGAACACATCTCCCTTAGAAAGAGTCCTTATTGATTTTGCCTTGTCCTTGATCAGATGATAAATTATAGCGCCGCTTGCAATGCCGTCTGCATCCCAATGCGTGCCGAGAAACACTTTTTTTCCTTCAACTAAATCCATCAACCTCTTCAGCAAGATGTCATCACCCAAGTAATGAAGAAAAGCAATCGTATATAAACCTATTGCAACAAACAACCGCGATTTTGCCGGGCTGAACATGCAAACCTTTAAAAAGAATAGAAATAAACCATTATCAAATTAAACACTAATAGGGGGTTACAACAATGGCAGTTGATCTATACAGAATCTACGAAGAAGGATTTGACGTCAGAAAGCTGTCTGCTTCGCAGAAAAAAGGATTCAAGAGCCACGGTCTTAAGCAGTTCTCGCCTGCAGCAGCAATAATCCTGCATTTTATAACATTCGGGATCTTTACCTGGATATACTACGGTCTTCAGCACGGAAGACTGCCGAAGGCGCATCCGAAAGACTTTGGTTCAGCAGCTGCAATCCTGCTGATGCTCGTACCGTTCTTTAACCTGTACTGGATATTCATGTTCTGGCTGAAGCTTGCAGACAGGGTGAATTTCCAGCTGAAATTAAGAAACAAGCATCCGAGTGTTGAGAGAGGGCTTGTTCTTGCAGCCTGTATCGTGGGAATTATACCTTACGTGAACATATTTTCATGGCTGATACTGTACCCGGTATGCATAGGCATAATCCAGAGCGCAATAAATGATATTGCAAGAAGCTGATTTTATTTTTTAATTTTAATTCTTCTATTAATATTATTTCTTTTTACTTTGTTTTATTTTTCCTTAATTTATTTCTCTTCCTTTTTCTTGGGCCAGGTGACCATATCCGGCACGCCTGGCAGTTCGTCTCCTATGTATTTTTTAATCTGTGCAGGCCATTTGCTGTAGTCAAGCCCGTGCCGCAGTATGAAAAGATAGGCCCATCTGCTCGGTCCGAAGCCGACGCAGCCTGTCCATACTTCTTTCTTGTTCTTTTCTTTTGCATGGAACCGTTTCATGTAAAAATCAGTATGCACATGAAAGCTTGATATCTCTAATTCTGTCTCGTACTTGCTCGCTGTCTTGAACGGGATCACTGCAGTCATGTCGTACGTTTTCACAAAGTCTGCTTCTTTTTCTTTTTCTGCATCTTTTTCTTCTTCCACAGCGCCCGCATGCTCGAGATAGACAGGCGTACAGCTGTCTATCCTGTATTCAACATCAAATATCCTGTCGATTATCTCTTCTGATTTCTCAAGAACTTCATCCCTTATCTTTATCACCTGATCCTTAAGCCCTGCATAAACAACCTCTATCCTCAAGAATTCGTTCAGCCTCTCAAGACCCTTCAGCCCGCCGGCCTCCCATCTCCATGTCGGGCCGTTGATGTCATAGAACTTGAAGGGCAGTTTTGACGCGTCTATTGTTTCCTTGCTGAAAAAATCATAGAATGCTTCGCACTGTGCATACGCAAGACCGAACATTGGCGGCCTCAGTTTCTTCATAAGTTTTTCAGGCGCGCATTCGCCTGTGATCTCGACATAGTCCTTGTAATCCTCAAAATATTCAGGATCCCTTTTTGCAGGGGGGCAGACCCAGAACAGTTCTTCTGGTATCCCGCCGAGCTGTCCTTTTTTTCTTTGTATCTCCAGCGGTATAAGTCTCGGGAGTATGACTTCTGTGAAACCCATCGGTATCAAGACCTGGTCAATGAGCAGTTGCTGTATCGCCTTCAGCAATGCAGTGAAAGGAGGCATCAGTGTCCAGACGCCTGCGCCTGGAAATTCCCTGACCCAGCCCCTGTCGATCAGTTCCTGCGTAGGATCTTTCTTGAAAGCATACTTGTCTGTTCTTTTCTCGCTCTTTCTGACTGTCTTTTCTGTCTCTGCTTTTCCGTGCACCTTCTGCGCGCTTATCTTTGACAGGAACCTGTTTATTATCTTTGTGAGATAATTCCTTTCAAGCTCCAGGTCCTTCAATTCAGCAAGAAACAATACTGCCTTGTCATCAATAATATTTATCTTCTCAACAAAAGGCAGGCTTATTTCCTTTTCAGGCTTTTCTTCAAGCTTGACCTCAACTTTGATGTTCTTGATTGTTGTGGATTTTATACCGCACTTGTATTTTTTTCCAATAACTTCTGCAAGCGGTTTTCTCAGCCGAAGCACTGCATCGTGCGCCCTGACCTGTCCTCCGCTCTTCAGCCTGAGAAACAGAACATCTTTGTTAAGCTTGAACTCCCTAAGATGGCTCGCTTCGCTTTCTTCCTTGCTTCCCTTCTTGAACAGTTCCTTGTTCGCCTTCTCCAGCAGGCTGCCTATTTCCTGTTTTGCCTCTGCAGGCAGGGGCTTGCTCAGCTTGAATTCTGCATCCAGTTCTATCTTTATCATAACTCCATTTGAATTATATTTTCTTTATAAATGTATTCCTTTGTTTTTAAAGAAAGATTTATATAACATTGTGCACTAACAGTATTACAATGAAAACCACTTATTGGCTGGCATTAATCGCAGTCATTGTCATTCTGTTAGTTCTGACAAATTCGTGCAAAAAAGAACTTCCGCCTGCACCAGAAGTGCCGCCGGAAATGGAAGTTCCAGAGGAAGTGCCAGAAGAGGAAATAGAGGTTCCTCTTCCTGCTCCTGAAATGGAAGTCGAATGCTCAGCAGATGCAGACTGTGAAGACAATGACGAATATACAACAGACATCTGCTATACAGAGACCAACCAATGTGTTTATTTCATGTTTGAGAAAAAAGATCAGGTAATCGAATGCATCTTCAATGCAGACTGTGAAGACAACAGCCCTTATACCTGGGATGTCTGCACTCTAGACAATGAATGCAGGAATTACAGGATGTTCATCGGAAAAAAAGACGGCAGGAGAAGAACAGTTGTACCAAGTTCAACACCATATCTGCCGCCTGCAACAGTGCCTAATCACTGCAACAATAATGCATGGGACGGCGACGAATCCGACCTTGACTGCGGAGGAAGCTGCGCAGCATGCAAAGGAACCTTGTCCTGCTGGGAGAACAAGGACTGCCAGTCCAGCATCTGCGACATGACAAACGCGCAGCCATTGCCTCCAGGAGAGACTTTTGGTTCGATGAGGGCAAAAGCAGGAAGTCCTGCAATAATACCTTTCCAGGGAACCTGCATACCAACAGGAATGACGCCACCGACACCGCCGCCGGCACCAGTGCCTGTGCCGGTTCCGATACCTACTCCGACGCCTGTGCCTTCGCCGGCACCAGCTCCTGCTCCTTCACCAACACCGACTCCGACACCGCCGCCGCCTTATGTGCCTCCAGCACCATTGCCGCCAGGTGCACAGCCAGTGTGCGGTAACAACATAGTAGAGACAGGAGAACAATGCGAACCGCCGAACACTGCTACGTGCGACGCGAACTGCCAGATAATATCAACAGCGCCGCAGCACTGCACAAACTTGCAGTCAGATGTTGATGAGAGCGACTGGAACTGCGGAGGAAGCTGTCCTCCTTGTCCGCCTGCACCGCCGTACTGTGACGATGTAAATTTTCCTAGTCCTTGGAACGTGCCCTGTGCACAGCATCTTTCCTGCTGGACAAACAGCGACTGCAAGACAAACAACTGCGACATGTCAGGCGCACAGCCTCTGCCTGCGATAGACCCTAACACAGGAATACAATACAACACGACACAGCAGTTAAGACAGCTTGTAGGACAGCCGTGGATAATACCTTACCAGGGCATTTGTAAATAAGAATTCTATTACTAGCTTGATTAATCCCATTTGATTTCAATAGGCCTTCTTCCATTTCCTATAAATTTATATTCAAATAGAGATTTACCCCAGTCAGTTAATACAAAAAACATGCCTTCTTTAATTGCAGTATTATAAGAGAAACCAAAAGCTGGTTCACCATCCCACGTTTTAGCAGTATTTACTTCATGTATTTTCCCTTGTCCAGGAATGTCTGAAATAGACGGTCCTCTTGGATCAGGATTTCCAGATGGACCATAAGGATGGGAGTGTGTTTCAAATACTCTTCTTATAAAACCATCTTTTTCCAATTGAGCACATTCATCCAAAATACTTTGAAGAACATGGTGTTCGTAAGGTTTTACTATTTCAGGACGGTCTTCTGCAAGACCAAAAGTACAATTTTGTATAGGACTCGGGCGTCCGTGCGGAAAATTTACCAAACAAGATAAAGGAATAAATCGAGGTACAATAATCTCTCTATCTTTTACATAACCTATGAAATCCCCTCGTTTCTCAAGCTCAATACCTCTAAATATTGTAGGTTCATCAAACCATGCTTTTGCCATTGCCGAAGCATTTGGTTTTATGTACAATCTAAAAGTCCGTATTTCATGTATACCTTCATCACGATTTGATGGAACAGAAACACAGTATCTTTCATATATGTTACGTTGAGCTTCAACAGCATACCATCTTTCTTCAAAAGCTCGCCTTTGTGCAGGAGTTGCACTAATTGCAAACGCACCTTCACGCAACTTTTTCTGCAATTCTCCTATTTCAATACCTTTAACCATGAATATTTTAGAAAGAGGTTCATTTAAAAAGTTTATCTTACTTCACTTTTCCGCTTCTTAGCAAGAGATTTTCCCTGAGCACTTCAAAGAAGACATCAAATATCGGCTGTTCTGTTGTCACGAGATGATATTCTGCGCCCACGTCCATGCAGATCTTCTTGATTGCTGCGCAGTGCTGTCCCAGTTTGTCCTTATAGACTTTCTGCATGTGCGGCGAGATGAAAGTCTGTATCTCGTCCCTTACTTCTGCATCCTTCAGCTTGAACTCGCCTTTGAACGCAAGGTCATATTCTTTCTTGTCGAACAGCTGTATGATTTTAAGGTTGTTTTTGCTCAGCAAAGCCAATGCTGTTTCTATTTCCTTCAGGTCGTACAGAAAATCAGAGATGATGATTATCAACGCCTTGCTGAATGTTGATTTCTTTACGGCCCTTGCAGCCTTCAATATGTCGCCCACTCCGCTGACCTTCATAGCGTTAAGCTGATGTATCATGGAAGCAAGATGCTGTCTTCCTCTTTTCGGCCTGAAATTATCTATGTCTTCTGCGAACGTGCTGAACTGGAACTTCTCATTCTCTTTCATTGTCAGGTATGCGAAACCCACGCCGAGCATTGCTGCATAATCCCATTTGTCCATGAACTTCATGCTTCCGCTCTTGTCAAGAAGTATGTGAACAGTTAAGCTTCTTTCCTCTTCAAAACGCCGTATGTGCAGCTTGTCTGTCCTTCCGTATACTTTCCAGTCTATCCACCTGTAGTCGTCGCCGATAGCATACAGACGATGATCCTCGAACACAAGGCCCTGGCCGGACGCGATGCTCTCCCTTGTGCCGATATAGTTCGAAGTAACCCGTTTGTGAATAACCAGGTTAAACCTGTCCAGCTGGTCCAAAAATTCAGCAGTTATCGCCATTCTTGTCTATGCTTTCTATTTGATATTCTATTTGATCTGCTTCAAGATTTCCTTGATCGCATCGTCTGTAGAGATGCCTTTTCTTTCTGCCTCAAAGTTAAGTATTATCCTGTGCCTCAACACAGGAAGCGCCATCTCATTAAGGTCTTCATTCCTCACGTGGTTTCTTCCGTGTATCAGGGCCCTCGCCTTTGATGCCATAATAAGTCCGATGCTCGCTCTTGGTGAGGCGCCATACTCGATCAATGTCTTTCCTTTCCTTGTGGCAGCAACAACCTTCACTGCCCTGTTCCTTATGTCCTTGCTTACGGGGATCTGCCTTACATACTGCTGCAGTGCAAGTATGCTGTCCTTGTTCAACACTTTCCTCAGCTTTGGATGCTTGGAGCTTTCTGCATAGCGCGCAACAATCTCTTCCTCCTCTTCTATGCTAGGATAATTTGTCTTTATCTTGAACAGGAACCTGTCCGACTGCGCCTCTGGCAGGGGATATGTTCCTTCCTGTTCTATCGGGTTCTGCGTCGCAAGCACAAAGAACGGCCTGTCAAGCTGGAAAGTCTCATTCCCCACTGTCACCTGTTTCTCCTGCATAGCTTCAAGCAGAGCGGACTGTGTCTTCGGCGTCGCCCTGTTGATCTCGTCCGCAAGTATGATGTTCGCAAATACAGGACCCTGCTGGAATTTAAAGACCCTTTTCCCGCCCTGTTCCTGCAGGACATAGGTTCCTGTAATGTCAGAAGGCATTAGGTCCGGCGTGCTCTGGATCCTGCTGAATTCAAGGTCCATCAGCTCTGCCAGCGTCCTGACTGCAAGTGTTTTTGCAAGACCTGGATAACCCTCGAGCAATGCGTTGCTGTCGCACAGCATTGCGATTACCATCTGTTCAATGACCTCTCTTTGTCCGACTATTACTTTTTCAACCTCTTTGAACAATGCGTCAAATGTTCTTTTGAATTGTTCTAGACTAACCATGTTTTTATCCCTCCGTCGCAATTTTTTTGTAATAATTCTTTACTATTTCCTGATGCTGTGTAGGAATGTTCTCTTCTGCAACTCCCGAAGCTGTCGCACCTATCTCTTCCGGGTACAGAGTCTGGAATTCTATCTCTTCTGCCTCTCTCACGTCATTGACGTCAATCTCTGTGTTTCCGGACGCAATCTCTATCTCAAGGTTCTCCTCGCCAAGCAGCGCGACTGATTTTTCCCCGAAGATGTCGTCGAACTCGCCTAGACCGCCTTCGTCATCCTCAAGGATGTCTCTGCTTCCCTTGCTGCTGCTGCCCATCCCGCTGGTAAAATCTGTTATCTTTTCAGATATGTCATCCAGTGTGAAATTGAAATCAAATATCGCAACATTGAACGGCGCGAGTATGACGATTATGAGCGAAAGCACGCATACCATCAAAAGATCGTTCCTTGCTTTTTTCGTGTCGAAAAAATTGCTGACCGCCACTCTTTTTATGCCTGAAAGCACTTCCTTGTGCAGGTCAAACACAAAGACATTTCCCTCGTCATAGTTGTCTTTCGCAGCCCTGAGCTTTTCCTTCAGGTCAGGATATTTCTTCTCTATCTCTGCAAACGGGTTTCTTTTCCTGTCATTCCTCGTCCTCTTGATGAAGTAGATCGCAGCAGGTATCACTGCGAGGAACCACGGCAGATTGAACGGCGCAATCAGCAGGAACGCTATCAGCAGGATTATGATGGACCTCAATAATGTATAGAATAAATAAATCGTCCGGAATGTGAATACAATCTCCTTAAC